>JAPOKD010000277.1 GCA_029977825.1 Planctomycetota bacterium
AATCAGCCTTTTTGCTTACCCAATGATCAGCCCACTGGCCGAAGCATCAACACCTGAACCTTACAATGTTCTGCTGATCATCTCGGATGACCTGACCGCAACCGCGCTTGGCTGCTACGGAAACGAGGTTTGCCAAACACCTCATATCGACAAACTGGCATCGACTGGCTCACTGTTTTCGCGAGCCTATTGCCAAGCCACCATTTGCGGACCATCCCGTGCATCCATGTTGTTCGGATATTACCCCGTCGCGACCAAAGCCACCGGCTATACGAGCGGTCGCAAAGAGGTTGGCCCTGACAAAGATAGTTGGCCGCAGCATTTCCGGAAAAACGGCTATCACACCGCCCGGATTTCGAAAATCTTTCATATGGGTGTTCCCACTGATATTGCTCCTGGGAAAGATGGCGCGGATGACCCCGCATCATGGGATGAATCGTTCAACAGCCCCGGCCCGGAATCCAAGGCTCCGGGAAGAGGGGAAACGCTCCAGAACAATCCTGAAAGGCTTAAAAAAGGGGCCGCCGGGGGAAATCGATTCTCGGTGGTAGAAGCTGACGGGGATGACTTGATTCACTCTGATGGCAAAACCGCTGCGAAAGCGGTCAAGCTGATCCACCAATACAAAAATCTCGACAAGCCATTTTTTCTGGCGGTAGGATTCGTGCGTCCCCATGTTCCTCTGGTCGCGCCTCGCAAGCACTTCGAACCCTATCCAATCGAAAAAATATCACTACCGCCGAAAGTACCTGGAGACTGGGATGACATTCCCATGAATCCTGGTAACCGACGCACCTCGCAAAACCTGCAGATGGATCTGGAGCAACAAAAGCGACTGGTTCGTGCGTATTACGCGTCTGTCAGTTTCATTGACGAGTTGACTGGCAAGGTGCTCAAGGCATTGGATGAAAGTGGTCAGCGAGAAAACACGATTGTCATTTTCACTAGTGATCATGGATATCACCTCGGCGAACACGACCTTTGGTCCAAGGTAAGTATCCACGAAGAATCTGCACGCGTCCCGTTGATTTTGAGTGTCCCTGGTCACGCCCCAGTTCGCTGTCAATCACTTGTAGAACTGCTCGATCTGTATCCGACCCTTTCCAAACTGTGTGGACTCAGCATCCCCGACAATATTCAAGGTTTGGATATATCCGCCATGCTGCAGGAACCGTCGCATGAGGTGAGGAACTCGATCCTTTGTAGCGGCAAGGGCAGGTTGTATCGCGAACGCAAATGGGCTTTGCTTGACTATGGAAAAACAGCAGAGCTTTACGACATGGAGAATGATCCCAAGCAATACAACAATCTTTACAACGATCCTGAATACTCCGATGTCGCTGCCGATCTGAAACAAAAGTTGAACAACAGATTGGCTGAAATATCACCCGTAACAAACACAACGCATTGATCTCTCTGCGATGAACCAGATCACATCAATCAGATTAAAAACGATCATGAAAAATGCTGACTTGAGCCCTGTGGATTTATTGAATGCAAGATTTCCAGTGACCGCTTTGCTAGTGACAGTCGTCCTGTTTCTGACTGGAATCGGCGCTCATTCCTGCTTCGCGGTCGATCACGTTGCCACGGTGGAATCTGACAACGTCGATGCCACCAGCCGACCAGCGAAACCCAACATTCTGATCATGATGGCAGACGACATGGGAATTGGTGATACCAGTGCCTATTTGAATGTAAGGTTGTCTCCAACGAGTCCGCCTGTCAAAAAAACACTACGAACACCGAACCTCAAGCGTTTCACAGAATCGGCGATTGTATTCACCGATGGCTATGCTCCCGCCTCAATGTGCAGTGCGACGCGATACTCTGTGCTTACCGGCCGTTTCGCTCATCGGTCATACCTGAAGTATCAAGGATGGCTCCCTCACGGCCCCAACACACCCATGATTCAGCAGGGACTGAGTACACTGCCTGAGATGCTAAAGGCGAACGGTTACCGGACAGCTGGCATCGGCAAATACCACGTGGGCATGTCGTTTGATAACGGAAAAGGTAAGCCAGCCGAAGATTTCTTCTATCATGATGTCGACTTCACGAAGCCGATACTGGATGGTCCAACGCACCACGGCTTTGACGAATACTTTGGTGTCACTGGCAACACAGAAGATCCACTCGATACCGAACCACGCATCCTGATTCGCAACGATCGCTTCACCTGCACTGACCGCAGTGAAATGAAGCTGATCGGCATGAAGAACCATGAAGGACGTATTCTTTCGGCTCCCGACTGGGACCTCCGCAAACTCGGGCCGCTGTATCTTGAGGAAGCGAGAGGCTTCCTGACCCGGCAGTCCAACAATCACACACAACCTTTCTTTCTTTATTACGTTCCCAATGCCAATCACTTTCAACGAAATCCCAAGGGCGATTACGCCGTTCCGGATGAGATAGCAGGAACCAGGATCAAGGGTGAGAGTCGTTACTCGGATGACTCTGTTGCGAATGATCGCGAGGACATGGTGCTGGAAAATGATGTTGTTTTTGGCAAACTGCTTGAAAAGTTAAAAACCACAGATGACCCACGATGGCCCGGTCACAAACTCGTTGAGAACACGTTGATCATCTTTACAAGTGATAACGGTCCCAATGTCGGAGACAACCTTGGGCCCAATCAGGAAAGTGGTAACCTGCGCGGCAAGAAAGCGAAGTTGTGGGAAGGCGGTATCCGGGTACCCTTGATCGTTTCATGGCCGGCTGTGCTTGAGGGTGGAAAACTGAACCACTCCATTGTGACCTTGACTGATCTTTACGCGACCCTTGCTCACATCATTGGTCACACATTGAATCCTGAGGAAGCCCAGGACAGTCACGATGTGTTTGCATATTGGAGTGGGACGCCTGAAACACCGGATAATCGACCACGTGTTTTCTTCTGCCATTTGGGGCCACCTTTTTTGAACGATGCCTTGGCCATCCGGCAAGGTCCAAACAAATTGATCGTCGAAGGTGGATTGGCAATGCCGTGGGTAACCGGAGGCTCACGTGGTACAGCAAAACCCATCGCTTTGTACAACCTGCAGCAAGATCTCTACGAGACTCAACCCCACTCGGATGCTTCGTCCACTTATATCGCAAATGGGTTAGTGGACACTCTGTTAAGAATTCACAACCGCGGCCATGCAAGACAGTCAAATGCCATGAATGGCGGCTCACTGATTCAAAATCCGGGTTGGCACAACTTGAGAAACGATGTCACCGGTGAAGTTGGCTTTTCCTTCCAGTTACGACCGGAAGTCAATACAAAGGTGGTGACTCACCTGGGTATGTTTGACGATCACGATCGGGACAAACCAGTCCGTGCGGCACGCTCCGTTCCAAGGGATAACGAGCGTGACCAACCTTCGAAGAGTCCCCTCGGCGGCAAGAACCACTCGTTAAAGAGTCCACACGTGATCAGACTTCTGATGCATTCTGACAACAAACTGGTCGAACTCGCGCGTTGCCACCTACAATCCGGCACCTCCGGCGAGTTGCTAAGCTCCTTTCGCTATCTACGCCTGAAACAACCTGTTTACCTTAAACAGGGGCAGACCTACATACTCTTGATGTCCACGCAGGTCGCAGATGGCGATCATTTTCGGGATCCAGTCAGCTTCGATGGTCTTTCACCCCAACTTGACCCCGATCTTGTGGTTCAACGCGGTCTACTGCTTCGTGAGGGCACCCTCTCGGGCCACATTGAGCTACCAGCGTTTGAAGACCTCAGCAGCGATTATTCTCAATATCGCCTACCCGTCGGGCCTAATCTGCGATTTGCAGAGGACGGATGGTCAGATAAACACGATTCTCCAAAGCCGTGATGCGGAGCGCATCACGGATGGACAACACAAGCTTAGCGCCTTCTGACTAAATCACCAGCTCGAAATTCACGGAGGCTAGCACTTCGTCAAAAGCATTTGGCAAATCGTAAAGAGTGTCAAAACCTGGCCCACCATCGAAGAACGGATTCAATGCCGTCGAATTTGAAATTTCCAGCACGTCATCGCCACTTCCCATTTTGACATGAAGATCATTCACTGCGTGTATGTTATCCAACTTCATTTTGTCATTTCCATCAGCACCGGAAGCATAAAAATCGCCCACCGCTGCATGCCTGACACGCGCCTTATCATCTCCAATGCCAAGCTCCATGAAGAAGTCATCGACAGCATTGGTATCACGCATGGTCAATCGATCATCCCCATCATCCATTGCAACCACAACATTGCGGCCCGCATTCGTTCGATACATCCAGGCTGAGTCGTCGCCAGATGACGTTTTCACGATCACGTCCTGACCCGCTTTCATCGCATAGGTCGAAAGGACATCGCCACCGCCATCGGAATGAACTTCAATGTCGTTGCCCGCTTTCAATCGGGAGAGTCGAATGTAGTCAGTATCCTCTCCGGTCTTGACTGCAATATCATTAAGGGCCTTTGCACGGTACATACTCACACGATCCACACCATTATGGGTCTCAACTTTCAAATCCTTGGCCTTAACCCACGAGAGCCTTATCTGGTCGTCACCGCTTTCGCCATTGACCAGCAAAAGCCCATTGGTGCTGGTTTGCCGCACAGTGACCCGGTCATCTTCAGTGCCAGCATCCACGCGAATTTGCTGAGTCGTCGTGACATTCAACATCTTCACTTCGTCTTCTCCTCGTGACGTGAAGATGCCGAGATAACCATTCGGGGTATCTGTCAGACTAAGGTTTTCCACCTTCACCTGGTCATTCCCGTCGGCAGTTCTAATGATGACTGTTTCGATCAGGTTCGCTGCAAACAACTGGGATGCCGCTCCGTTAATGGTGGTTCCTGTCAAACCTGTGACTTGAATTTGATTTGGAGCCACTTCCGTCACCACCAGCTGGTTATCAGCCGCATCACCGCCCAGAGCCAATGTGGTTCCAACCAGATTGCCAATGATGTTGCCTGCAAGTGGGTTGCGTGATTCAAGAGGCTGCAATCGAAGTGAACGTTGATTTGGCTTGCGCATGATGAACCTTTTGTTGTCGAGAGGAGGCAGAGAAGACGAGAGATGCGGTCAACCGCATCTCCGTGTCACAACGCACAGCACATGCCAAAAGTCAGAAAATAAAACGCAGCCCAGACGCCAACAGGCAATTTACCCATGATTTAGACAGTTTTCTGTTACCACTCCGTGCGTCTGGAAACGATTTGGAAAAAGTTAGAAGCACCCTGAGGCATGGATTTCCGTCTCAGAATGAGTCGCTTGTCCAAGGTTGAAATGCTTTCCACGTGTGCCATCAGAAGATGAAGAAACCCGCATTGACCCTCGACCAGATCCATCGTGGGCAAATTCCCAACCCCCAGTCGAGGCTGTACGCAGGCTACGTCGCTAAGACGAATGCCCTTGATCGGATCTGGCTGACACCCGCATGTACGACATCTGAGCGAAGACACCATCGAAGATGTGCGTTATTTGCAGGCAACCGTCTGAACCACAACAACATGCTGATCAGCTGAAATCCACGAACACCCACTTCGTTTTCATCGGAATCCGGGTTTTGGAAGACTGCGAGAATGCGCTACAAGCAATGGGATCATCCAGTTGCCTCGTCTATACTCATGCCACACCTCACAATCTTGCCGATTCCTTAGCTGGCAGCTTGTTGAGATAAGTGTTCATTGATTTTCAAAAGATACAAAGAAACAAGAGAAATATTCACTATGCAAATCCAACCAAGACGGCATGTTGCCGGACTGATGACTGTACTGGTACTCAGTTGCAGCATCGCGGGTGCTGCCGATAAAAATGCTCCTGAAAACAAACCTGGTTACACTAAATCCAAAGATGTTGGTGCGGCTGCACCTGCCGGCGCAGATGTACCGTTCGATGGAACAATGAAGTCCATCCAACAGAATTGGGAAATGTGGCCCAAGCCGGACATGGCAATTTCCTGGTCAATTGTTGACAATCCAGCTGGTGATGGAAAAACCTTAATGACAAATGGAGGCAAGCGTTGGGGGACGCACGATCTGGTCACCAAAAAGAAGTACACCGATTTCGAGGGTCACGTCGATTTCATGTTGATGGGCAACCGAAACGACAACAAAGTTGACGGCTACAGCAATAGCGGTGTGTACCTGCAGAACCGATACGAACTCCAAATCGAATCACCCAAAGGCAAAGACGTGGACGATCCCTACAATTGGAAGATCGGACCACATGGCATCGGAGCCTTCTGTATGGAGCGCGTGCCAGATGTAAACGCTTGGCGACCCAACGGCCAATGGCAGTCGTTTCACTTTGTTTTCAAAGCTGCCAAATGGGACGGAGATAAAGCTGTCGAACCCGCCCGTGCGACCGTATGGTGGAATGGAGTCAAAATTCACGACAACGTACCCATCAAGCACGCTAATGGGGGTGTCAAAGTCGGCCCATCGGCGGAAGGTCTCAAACTTCAGGAACACGGTCAGGACGTACGCTTCCGGAATGTATGGATCGTTGACCAAACCAAGTAAACCGGCGACTGGGTTTTGGCAACGGCAAGGTTTCCACGCGATCAACCTTGCCCCCGATTGAAATGGGATCAACACTCCAAAAACCAATTTCGTAACCGACGACTCACCATTGGAAGAAGCCGCTAAAAAAATTTGCCCGTTCGTCCCTGACGGACGGGTGTCTGCCGTAAATATGGCCTTGTCAGCTGCCGCTCAAGAATGTGATCAGTGAGCCCGAATAGCATTCAATCCCGATTGGAACTCTGGAGTTAGCACGCTTATTGGATAATCAGACCGCCTTCTGCAGGTCGGGGTAAATGGAAGACGAATCAGTGTACATTCGCCCCACTCGTAAATCACCCAAGTAACAAACACCGAGGGAACAATTCACTGCGTGAGTTTCAGGGCGATCACCAAGCCCACATCTCTCTCCAGCCGTTCAGAACAAAACTTTTGCAGGTTCAGCATGGTTTGTCTCAAAAACTTCTCCTGAAACCCATTTCATTCCTTGCCTCACGGTGAACGTAAATAGACTAAGGGTCGGGAACGATCACACCCTCAAAAGTCTTTCGCTGGGTGGATACACAGAGTTTTTTCCTCGATCATGTCAACACCTGTAAAAGTAATGCAGTTCATCTGCCCGACCGGCTTCTACGGTGCGGAACGATGGATACTGGCGCTGGCGAAGCACCTTGACCCACAACACGTAC
>JAPOKD010000307.1 GCA_029977825.1 Planctomycetota bacterium
GTGCAAGAAGGTCGCATGGAAGAAGGTAAAAAAGCAAGTCGAGCGGTTTTGGCACATCAGGCGATTTACCAGCGACACTGTGATGTCAACGCTATCGTTTTTGCACATCCGGTCAATGCGACTGCATTCAGTGTCACTGGGGGATGCTTTGACGCCAAGACGATACCGGAAAGCTATGTGTTCTTGCGTGATGTTGCGAGTGTGAATTACGGAATTCAGTATCGGGATGACGGTCAGATCGCAAATTGTGTATCGAGGGATCAACCGGTTGCCATTCTGGAAAATGACGGGGTTCTGGTGACTGGAAATACCGTGCTGGATGCCTTCGATCGCTTGGAGGTTTTGGAAGCAACTGCAGAAGCCCTGATTAATTCCAGAGCCATCGGTGAGGTCTCCTCCATGTCGCCTGACACGATCACTGAACTGCGAGCTGCATTCAAGATTGAATAATCAGCTTTGAAAATCCTCGCAGCGATGCATCACGCATGGGCGGTATCGCCTCAAATTGGCGGTGAGAGTCGAGGTGCGAGTGTTTCGTGTTTGGATCGTCAGAAATGGCTGCGAAAGTCAGGAGTACTGATGGCTGCCGTTAGCTGCAAAGGATGACTGCTTTTGAGTCTCAACTCGGGAAAACACAGCACGCCTACTCAAGGCCCAGAAGAAGGAAATGGGCCGGAAAGTAGATGGCCCGGAATCCAGTAAACCCGGTTTCCGCCCGAGAAAGAGGCGACGGTGGGATTCGAACCCACGAATAATGGATTTGCAATCCATCGCCTTAGCCACTTGGCCACGTCGCCTTTGAACTGCGCAACCTAGAGAAAGGTTGCTGATCAGTCAAGATCGGCAGTTTTTTTGTTCTGGCGAGTCTGCCAGTTATGACGGTAGTATCGTCCCACCTGCCCCTGCTACTTGATGAGACATTCAAAGTTTTTTCGAGGTTCATTGCCGCCTCAGTAGATTCAATGACCGCGGTTCAAAAATCTGATTGGGACTGATTCCGGATTAAACGCGTCGGCAGGCGTTTCTGCACCATTTGGCCTGCACGCCTGCGTCAGGAACGGTGTCGGCCACGGAATGCAGGATCTGGGCCCAACTGAGGGCAGTCGTATGTGCGACTGAGGAACTGTTGGGTTTCAAGGCCAGATCAGGTCGGTTTCCCGTGGCGGTCCGGCTGAATACTGTAAAGGTCGAGTTTGCAGGGATACCGGCTGCATATTATGTGGTGGTTTTAGCTAAACCGCCGGTACTTGCGGACTGTGGATTTTCATCGTTGCGTGTTTCAGTGGCGATGGCTGAGTGTCACAAAGTCGGCTCTGAGAGCATCGTGAGATCGTGCCGATGATGAAATGTCGCTCGGGTTGATGACCGTCAGTTCTGGTCCTCAGTAGGTACCCAGTTCACGCCGCTCAACGCCCGTGAGCAAGCTAATCAGCGCAGTGCGAAGTTCTCTTACTTTTAGGGGCAGCGGTAGCAGTTTGCGGTTTGCACCGCGATGAGCGCCGTTGATGATACTCGATTGCCGCTTGTCCACTAGCAGAATGGATGGGATATCGCACGTGTGAGGATCAGACGCGAACTTATTGAAAGCTTCGAGTGCAAGTGTTCCCAGATCCGAAGCACCAAAAATGACACAGTCAGCCGGCACGTCTTCCTCTGGTGTGAATCTTGCCAACGCACGATTTGGATCAGAAATCACAAGAACCCGGTAGCCCCGTGACTTCAATCTTTCGCGAATCGCGTTCTGAAGTCCTGCTTTTGACTCGACCAGCATGACGACATACCCTTCTCCTTCATTGGTAGGCAATGCATCATCGTCGTGGTGTTCCGCCATGGGTGACTGGAAGTCAGCACGCTGGACCTTTCCTCTGCCTAGAATCTCGATTCCTTTTTTTAATTCCGCCTGTAAAGCTGCCGCAGATTGAATTCTTTTATCCGGATTGAACTCCATCGCACGCTGGACGAGTTGATTTGCAATCCCCGGAACATCTGGAACGCGTTCGTGTAACGGTACGACTTCCTGGAATCTGCTGACGTTGAGACGTTGCAGTCGGTCCCGAGTTTCGGTCAATGCAGGCGTGCCAGCCAACATGTGGTAAAGCATGTTTCCGGCGAAGTATACGTCACTTCTTGGATCATCTTTTCTGACACCAGTGCCGCGTTCTAACGCGGCATAATCGATTGCCCGTGCATTTGGACAGTCGGCCATCTTCTCTGGATTGTTTCGATCAGACAGTGCAGCAAGTCCGAAGTCCACCAGTTTTGCTTTGCCATCGGATGAAATCAAGACGTTCGACAATTTCAAGTCACGGTGAGCGATACCCAAAGATGCCGCGTAAGCCAGACCAGAGGCTATTTCGTACATCAGACGGAGAGCAAGGTCGGCAGGTAGCTTACCCCGGATTCGAACGAGTTCCCGCAGGGTTTGCCCTTCTACGAATTCCATCACCAACAGTGGATTTCTCACATCGGGAATGACGTCGACAATGCTGACGATGTGGGGGTGGCGGAGTTTCAGGCCCATGCTTCCTTCACGGAGAAACTGTTCCAGTTCCTTGACCTCGTCACGAAAACGTTTCCTGAGCACTTTAACGGCATAAATATCGCCTGAACTGTCACCTTTCTTTTCTGCTCGATACACTCGCGCGAAAGTACCAGCACCAATCAGGTACAGAACCTTGTAGTCGCCGTAGAAGTAACCGACTCGATCGCCCTTGAGGATTTTTTCTGTTTGCAGTGTCGTGACAACGCCGCGACGTTGCATTACTCGAACCATATCTTCGAGCGTGTGGTCACCGACCCCCAGTTCGCCTATGGCGTGGTCAACATCACGACGCTCGGCCAAACCAAGGTCAGCGATGCGGTCAGCAAAAAGTTGGGCAGTCATGTCGCTCATGAGGTCAAAAACACACTTTGGTCGCTGGGTTTTGTGTTGTTGGTCTTACTGTGGTCTTTGTTGCAGATGCATCCATCGCAGGGACTGTAAAAGTGGCGATGACCCAGCCGCAACCGAGATCTCCTCCATTCTACACGGACCTCCGGGCATGGACAGCTAATCCTGACTCGGAGTTTGCTGGCGAGCATGTTAATTTGCGTGTTGGGGCGGGAATGCGCAGTTGGCACGCTTTGTTACGGCCTTGCGCATTGCGTGTCGTTACCAGAAACAGGAGTTTTTAGAGGTAAATCCATCGATTTGAACCGGTAGACCAACACGCTGATCGCCGTTCACGCTCTGGCACCAGAGGGATTTGCACGCTTACATTCGGGGGACAACATCGATTCCTAACAAATTCAATCCCTTTCCAAGTGTCTGCTTGCAGTGGAATACGATTGCCAGGCGAGTTGCACGAATGGACTTTGACTCGGCCTTGAGGACGTGACAGTTGTCGTTGAATCGTGAGTAGGCTTTTGCTGTTTCGAGCAAGTAATCCACTAAATGGTTGGGGGCGTAGTCTTTATGAACCGTGTTGAGCGCCTCCTCGAACCTGATCAATTGCAGGACGAGATTGCGTTCTGCAATGTGGGTGAACTCCACGCCGTGTTCTCTGACCAAAGCTGCGACGTCGTCATCACTCGCATTGGCGTTCTGCAGAATTTTTTGCATCCTCGCATAGGAATATTGCACGTAAGCTGAGGTGTTCCCATCAAGAGCCACCATCTTGTCCAGATTAAAACGATAGTCACTGGTGCGGTGATGGCTCAGGTCTGCAAACTTGATAGCACCAATTCCCACTGCCTCGGCAATGTTGTCTTGTTCCTCGGCGTCCATCGGTGGGTCGAAGTTGACAAGTCTTTCCGGATTGCACACCACCTGCTTGGCTCGATCGACAGCATCGTTGAGTAGGCTTTCAAGACCAATCAAGGTGCCGCTTCGTGTTTTCATCGGACGGCCGTCTTCACCCAATACCGTTCCAAAATTTACATGTACAAGTTTCACTTCGCTCAGTCCGAAGTGGTCAGCAACGGCAAAGAGCTTTTCAAAATGTTCGCTTTGGCGAGTGTCAACAACATATAGGATTTCGGAAGGGTTGAATTCCGTGAGTCTGTACTCAAGCGTTGCCAAGTCGGTCGTCGCGTAGAGATAGGCACCATCCTGCTTGCGAATAATCATCGGCGCATCGAACTCCGGCAGAAATACACAGAGTGCACCGTCGCTGTCCGAAGCAAGGCCAAGTTGCTCGAGCTTGGCTGTGACATCGGCAAGCATCGGATGGTAAAAGCTTTCCCCGAGAGTATGGTCAAAGTGGATGTCTAATCGCGCGTAGATCCGATTGATCTCGTCCTTGCAGTGTGGCAGGAATCTGTTCCACAATGAAATGTTCTCTGGATCACCTCTGTGCAGCTTGGCCGTTTCTTCCAGCACTTCAGTGTCGATGTTCGCGTGCGCTATTGCTTTCGGCCCTAGATCGGAATCCTGTTCGACCTTCAGGATTTTTTCTTCAGCCGAGGCCAGGCCAGTTTCTGCGCCTGCCAGCCTACGTTCTGCGGCAGCAAGTGTTTTTTTTGCTTTCTTGAGTTGTTTGTCCTCTGCTTGCTCGACGGTATCTTTGGCCTCAGTAACCACCTGCCTCGCATCTTCGATGGTCTGTTTCAACTTCGGTAAGGACTTACTTGCCTTTCGATATTCAACCAACTGGTTGACAATTCGATAGAGTTTGGCCAACTCAGTGACTGGGTTCGACTCGACTACGTCAGGGTCACCAAAATGTTTGTAACCGTAAATGATGATTCCGAATTGCGTGCCCCAGTCGCCCAAGTGATTGTCCGTGACCACGGGGTAACCAAGGAATCTCAATGTGCGTGCAAGCGAGTCGCCGATGACCGTGCTGCGGATGTGTCCAACATGCATTGGTTTGGCAACATTGGGTGACGAGAAATCGATTACGATCGGCTTGTCGGTCTCGACTTGCGCGACGCCGCAACGATCATCTCCGAGCATGTTTGCCAGTGAATCGGTTAAGAAACGGTCCCTCAATTTCAGATTGATAAAGCCGGGGCCTGCAATCTCAGGGGGCTCGCAGATGTCATCAAGCTCGAGCTTTGCTACGAGCATCGCTGCGATTTCTCGAGGATTTTTTCCGTCTTTTGATTGTTTTGCCAACGGCATGGCACAATTTGCTTGGTAGTCGCCGTGTTTAGGATCAGATGTTCCCCGAATCATGGAAGCGTATTGTTCGGGGCGATCAGTGAAATCCTTGAGTGCGTCAATGAAACGCTGTTGAAGTAGGTGAGGAACGTGCATGAAGAATGTTTGATTTCAAGAGTCAGGAGTTGGGCGTCAGTGTTCCCAATCAGTTTTCTTAATCAGTGTTTCCGATCAAGGTGAGGACCATGGTAGCAACGGTCCTGAAGACACGGGCCGGTTGAGGTCGTTCAGCAAGCAACGAAATCACGCATGGCTACAGTGTCTGATGACAAAACGATTCTAGTGACAAGTCGGCTGCGACGGACAGGTCACTCATGGCTTATCAACATCGAGGCCAAGGTCAGCCAAAGGAATTGCTTCCCCGTCTGCCCAAAGCGACTCAAGGTCGTAGTAGTCACGGGTCTCGTCATCGAACAGGTGAATGACCACGCTACCGTAGTCCAAGACGATCCAGCGACTTTCGTCATAGCCTTCGATTCCCAGTCGCTGGTCACCGAGGTTCTTTTCAAGTTCATCGTCGATTTGCTCGCTGATCGCGTGCAACTGGCGACGGCTTGTACCCGTAGCCAAGACAAAAAAGTCAAATTCGGCTGATTGGGCAGAGACGTCCAAGATCATGACATCTTGGCCATTGTTGTCTAACGCCACTCGTGCAGCGGCAGTCGCCAGTGCTCGGCCTTCATCCAGCCCGTGCGGGCGAATCGCTCGGCTCGGGGCCCCAAGGGCTGAAGCGTCATCAGATGAAACGGCTTTCGATGGTTCCACAGTAGATTCCAAAGATTTTTCGTCGGGGTCGTTGGGGGCGTTGTCTGTCATAACCACAAAGTCTAGTGGATTTACGTTCGCTGTCACGGACAGGTAACAACGACCTTGGCCCTGACATGCTCCTTTCACCGTGTTGTGACCCCGAGGCAAGGCCAGCGGTGCTGCGTGAGTGATGCAACTTTGTGCTGTTTTGAAGCTGCGGGATCAGTAATCTGAACGAAAAACAGGGCCGAATCAGGGAAGAACAGATTCTTCAGCTAGTTTGGAATATTTTGATGTGAATCATCGATTTCAGACCAACCGCATGGATTTACAGACGCAGTCGCTACGTATTCTCAGCGTTTCCCGTCTTTAGTGCCAACGATGCAGGCTGTTGTTTCTGAAGATTTACCATGCACTGGTCACGTCCACGAGGGCATTAGCGGTGAGAAGCGAGCCCGTTCAACGTGATGTTGGGGCCAGCATTCTGGTGGCCCGGTGGCCATGCGATCAGCCCACCTTTGGAGCTGGAGCTTGTGAACTTGTTACCTGATTCCCGGCCAGACACGTTTTCCGTAGCAGATCAGTACCCCGCTGGTGCGGTCTTCGGGGCCTAATGTACGTGGCTGGCTTTAGTTGCGGTTCGCGGGGGAGTTGTCGTGGAAGAACTTTAGGACGAGGTCCAGGCGGGGTTTTGGACCCAGGGCAACCACGATTAACGCCAAAACCAGCGATCCGACAAGATCCCAGATGAATGGATTCACTCCGAGAAATGAGTACGCTCTGAATTCCTGATTTGCATAGTAACCCCAGCATGTAAGTCCCAAATGCATGCCCGTGCCACCAA
>JAPOKD010000844.1 GCA_029977825.1 Planctomycetota bacterium
CCTCGTGCCTCTTTTAGGCCAACAGATTCACCCACTGATCATCGGCGAATGCTTATTTGCTTGCAAAAGTTATCACGCAGGAATACTCTCGTCAGCGAGAGTCTGATGAGGTCTGGGGACCAGGCTTGTGCATCGGCGAGTCGTGCTGCTCGGAGGGCCTCTGTTCGTCGTATTTGATAACGCCGCACCTCCTTCGGGGCGGCACAACGAGGAACGCCTTGAGACCGCGCAAAAAGTGATCGATTTCCCACACGCCCACACCCTGAATGACGTCATGTCAGATGCACTCTACAGATCTCCGGTCCCATCGCCCGCTGTCACTCGAAGCGTTGATCGTCTTTCCATTTTTACATTCCTGTGGGCATGCCAGGCTCTGGTTCACCAGGAATTTTATTCCAAGTGGCTGGGCGAAGGAAACGTATTTGGTTGGATTCTTACGGTGGCAGCATTGGCGACACTGAACAACCCGCGGTCCCTGTTTCTATTTGTCGTGATGCTAGCCGCAAGCATCGCTTACAACGTGGTGAAGTGGCCCTTTGTCGTCAATCATATTCTGGTCGAAACTCTCATCAACTTTACCATCCTCGGTGCCATCATCTGGACACTTTTTGCATCGCGGAAAGTTGCATCAAGAAAATCATTGGCAGAACAACCTACCAGGGACCAGATCTACGATCGATTTGCACCTGTTCTTAAGGCAATGATGGTCATCATGTACTACTTTGCTTTCGTTGCAAAACTCAATGTAGATTTTTTTGATGTTGACCTCAGTTGCGTCTCATTCATGTATGGAGACCTCGTTCGACGCATCCCATTCATACCAACAGCGGATTGGGCGAAGTCCTCCGCCATTTGGTCCACCATCGCAATCGAAGCCGCGATTCCGATTCTGCTGACTTTCCGTCGCACCCGGTATGCTGGCGTCGCCATAGGCATGCCTTTTCATCTGATGCTCGGTCTGATTGGCCATCGTACATTTTCCGCACTGGCTTTTGCCTTGTACGCCCTGTTCCTGATGCCCCACTTACAAATCATAGTGCAACGACAGTTGACACGAATCTCAGACCATTTCGGTAATCGCTGGAACACGATCGTAACCTCGCTTCGTGTACTGACTGTCTCTGGCGTAATATTTCTGTTGGCTGCTGATCTTTCCGGCAACTATCGTGCGGGCTACGGCCCATTCCTGATTTATCGTTTTGCATGGGGCTTCTGGATACTGTGGTCATGCATGATCGCATGGCTCTATTTCAGCGTCATGACCCTGCATTTCATGCAAAGACATGATTGGCGTGCTGCTTCTCCAACGGCCAAGCCTCAATGGCTATGGGCCATGTGTTTTCTTGTCTGCCTGAATGGAAGCTCGCAGTATCTTGGATTAAAGACTGAAACATGTTTCACCATGTACAGTAATCTTCGCACCGAGGGTCGGGTAAACAACCACCTATTCATGCCCGCGTTCCGTCTGGCAGGTTATCAGGACGACCTTGTCGAGATTCTGGAAACCAATGACCCGGAACTCAAGAAGTTGATTGACCAGCAGCAACTCATCACCTTCTTTGAATTCCAACGCAGGCTGGGCACTCAGCGTGACACACCGCATCTTACGGTCACGTACGTTCGAGATGATCAAGTCTCAACCTTCACACGATTGAAGGGAACTTCCAATGATAAACGATTCGATTCCCCACCTCCCTTGATTCTGCGGAAGCTTCTTTTTTTCCGCCCCGTTCCCAAAAGTGACCGATGCGCATGTCAGCACTGACTGACAACACGGAACACGCGTGGCGAACCAGATGCAAATCCCTTAGGGTCAGTACTCTCTGATACTTATGAACCCGGGTCCAACATTATGGCTGCCTCCAGGAATTCGCCTGCTTTACCTCATGTCGCCACAGCCCACAGCCTTCATACCTGGCATCTCGTCAATCTACTCTCTCTTGATGCTGTCGCTGTTGGCCTGACGTGGCAACTGGTTTTCACACTGCAGTTCCTTGATCGTTTCCCCACTCCGGTTGAAAGTGTGATCATTGGCATCTCGATTTGGCTTGCTTATACCGCTGACCGAATACTTGATGCACGGCGTTTGCAAACCGATTTGCCGCACAGTTCAAGACACTCATTCCATGATCAGTTTCAGATACTGATGTGCTTCTTATGGATCATCGCCTTCGGATTTAACGTGATTCTGATCGCCAACTTTACAAATGCTGATCAGATTACCTGGGGAATTGGCTGCTTACTGATTGTGCTTCTCTATCTACTGAACGCTCAGAAAAACATTCGTGCAGTACGACAAATTCCAAAAGAACTTCAGGCTGGTTTGATTTTTGGCTTTGGTGTCAGTCTTGTTTGCTGGCCAGTCATATCCCAACAAATCACCTCTACTTTATTAGTTGCTACACTCATCACTGGCACACTTTTTTCCATCAACTGCGCTACCGTTGCCTATTGGGAACGAAAAATCGATCAAGCTCAACTCTTTTCCGCATGGACCACACAAAGAAATGCAACGCCAGCACCGCTTGCGATTGCACTGTCTCTTCAACTCGCCCTGATCCTCGCATCGCTTTTGATTGATTTGCTTCCAACCTTCATTTCCCATTGCTTACTGAGTAGCACTGCATGCATGACGATCGCCATTTTCGCTAACCACAAGCACGAGCAGACTGCAAGGCGAAAACAGAACACACGACTGACCAGATCTCCCCAAATTCGCGAGATGTTGGCAGACCTGTCCCTCATCCTACCTCCCGCCACTCTGATCATTTGGCGTGTTTACCTCGGCTAACAACTACCATGCCTGAAGACACCCACCATGGCTATGACCAACTAGCCGGACGTTATCAATTATTCGAAAAACTGATGTTCGGATCCAGTTTGGCGAAAGCGCGTACGGCTTTGCTAAGCTCAATTCCGGCATGTCGTTCTGCGCTGGTGCTGGGTGATGGTGATGGACGACTGCTCGAGCAACTTCTTGCAACTCAACCCGACTGCCAGATCACAAGTATCGATCAAAGCCGAAGGATGCTGGAGATACAACAAAAACGTCTGTCACACCACCC
>JAPOKD010000499.1 GCA_029977825.1 Planctomycetota bacterium
GAACAGCACCGCCGAAAACTTCATGCGTTCAACGAAAGCGCCTACCATCAGTGCCGGGGTGATAATCGCAAAGGTCATTTGGAACGCTGCAAACAGAATCGTTGGGATTCCACTTGCCGGCTCACCGTCGCCGCTGGTGACATACACCGAGGAACTATCGACACCGGTCATCATGACTGCGTTCCAATCACCAATGTAACGATTCAGAGATTCGCTTCCCGATGTTCCAAACGCAAGTGTGTAGCCGCAGACCACCCAGATAATCGACATCAATGCGGTTAAGACCAAACACTGCATCAACACCGACAAGACATTTTTTTTGCGTACCAGCCCGGCATAGAACAATGCCAGAGCCGGAATCGTCATGAACAGCACGAGGGCGGTCGACGCGAGCACCCAGGCTGTATCACCAGTGTTAACGACTGGCTCCGTTTCAGCAGCGGAAGCCTGCGTACAGGACAAACCTCCGAGCAAAATCAGTGAAGTGAGAGTAAAAATGGGACGAGGAGAAAATTTCTTCAACATGAGTAAATCGATCCTTTAAAGTCACTTGTTATCCGCCAAGTTCAAGTGCAGAACCGCAAAAGCCTATTACACCTCGCAGGAATTGTGTATCAGGGGTGTGCCATCAGGCGACTTCAAAATCGTGCATAAGTGCCCGTGAAGTGCTTTTGATAAGCCGGGCAGAGAGTAGAGAGATGGCCAAACACCGTAAATTCCGTCGATTTACATCGAAATAAGACGCTCGCACCACACAAAGTCCAGTCACTTGTTTTTTACGGCTGAAACAGGATTGATGATGGATCGCGGTTGTCCAACACCAGCAGGCTGGGGGCTGACAAGCAGTCAAAATCGCGAGTCAACCCTGATCAAGCTTAAAATAATCGACATTCCGGGCCGGGAAGCATCGAAAAAATTCTATTCACGGGCTTCTGTATTCGAGTTTGGTTGGTCAGCTTTTTGATCAACCGGAAACAGGAAACTACATCCTGCTGTAAGAACAAGTGTTGCTGCCGCAATCCATTGAGTCCAAGCCAGGCCAACCTGACTTGCCACCTGCCCCCAGACCAACGAGCCCAACGCCATCGCTACGGCCATCGTTGTCATGTAGGCTCCCATACCACGAGCCCGAATGTGGTTTGCCAAGGTCATCTGCGCTGTTGCATTGAGGGTGGTTAAACAGATCATCCAGGCTGCCCCCATTACAAAACAAGCGAACAGTGCCACGGCATCGTGCCACCATGTGTCTCCTTCTGAGTGGCTGAGAATGAACAGCCCAGCAGCAAAGCTGAGCATACTGACAGCCAAGGTTCGATCCATCAGAAGTCGGCGATGCAGTCCATGCAGAACTCTTGCTGCCACAACAGCGCCGACACCAATGCTGGTAACCAGCAATCCATAACCCTCGGCGCCCCATGCCAATTGCTGGCGTGCAACAAGAGGCAATAATGACCACAGCGCCGTTGCAGGCAGTAAAAACAACATCACCCCAGCCAACACATTCCGCATGGTGCGGTCGTGGACAACATACACAAACCCCTCCTTCATTGCCGCATGATAGGAAAGACCACGAGACGATTCGGTCTTCTCGCGTTTCCAGAGCAGCAACACAATTAGCACACCTGCAAACGACAAGGCGTTGACCGCAAAAGCCACCCAAACTCCTGCTGTCGCAATCAAGACTCCTCCCAGAGCAGGCCCTGCGGCCCGCGCCAAGTTGAAACTGATACTTCCCAAAGCTATCGCTCGAGCAATCTGCTGGGGTGGTACCAATACGGGGATCGTTGCTTGCCACGTCAAAACGTGCATCACCAGTCCCAGACCGATAGCAAACGTCAGGCCCAACAACGACCAGGAGGTGACGACTTGATGCCACGTCAACAAGGACAACAATGAAGCAAACGAAAACATCATCAACTGGGTCAGAATCAGCAAACGTCGACGATCGACGCGATCCGCGATCACTCCTGCAGGAATTGCCAAGAAGATCATCGGACCCGACATGGCAATGCGGACTGCCGAGACCATTTGTGGATCGGGATCCAGACTGGTCATCAACCAGCCTGCCCCAACTTCATGAATCCAGGTTCCCAGATTGGAAATCAGGGATGCGAGCCAGAACGCTCTGAAAATGGGTAACCGGAGCGGTGCCCAAGCAGCGCCGTCGTCGCCCGCCTCCACAACGGAACTGTCTGATACCGGACACGTTTCCCCGCCCGTCGGATCCCGATTGGGATCCTCGGCGTGCTTCAACGGGTACTCAGAGTCCGACATGCTGTGCTTTTGAAGTGAAAATACGGTGCGTTGAGCATCAACCCCAGAGAACGATGCCCGGGCTTGTGAATCACGGGGTGGGCATCCTCTTGCACTTTAGGTTGGACGTAAACCCGGGTTTCCCGAGCCTTAGGGCGGATTGTGAGCTACCTTTATCTATAATGTGAACACACAGAAGCTTTGGACGCGGACTTTGCAAATGATTGAAGTCGAAGGTCTTCGGAAACTTTACGACAGCTATTTGGCGGTCGATGGCATCAGTTTCTCTCTTGGTGCGGGCCAAATCTGCGGCCTCATCGGTCCCAACGGGGCGGGAAAGACCACCACGATGCGTTGCTTATCGGGCCTGATCACGGCCACGGCCGGGTCGCTGAAAGTCGCTGACTGTTGCGTTCAGACCAATGTGAATACGCTTAAAACACGTCTTGCTTACGTTCCAGATGACCCTCCGCTCTTTGATGATCTGAGTGTCGGTGAACACATGGAATTCATCGGACGCCTGTATCGCGTCCCTGATCATCACGAAAAAGCGGTTGAACTGCTTCAGCAATTCGAACTACTGGACAAATACAAAGCCGGTGCAACTACCCTGTCACGTGGCATGCGACAGAAGTTGGCCGTTTGCTGCGTCTATCTCTATTCACCTTCAGTCATTCTGCTTGACGAACCTTTGACTGGCTTGGACCCACCGGCCATCCGCACCTTACTGGAATCAGTCCGCGTGCGTGCGGCAGCAGGGGCAACATTTATCATTAGCAGTCATTTGCTCGCGATGATTGCCCCCGTTTGTACCCACCTGCTAGTGATGCAAAACGGTACAGCACAATACTTTGGTGACACCCACACCCTGCGCAACCAGTTCCCTGAGGCAGAAACTCTCGAGGACGCTTATTTTGCAGCCACACAGCCCACCACCACACATCCGAGCACGCCTTTGACAGTGTCGCAGTCATTCAACACAACAGTCTTGCCACAACAGGCCAACAAAGGTGGCAGTCCTACCAAATCCCACGGAGTGACCGAGGTCATCTCGTGAAGTCACCCGTCAGTGGGATCCGTCAATTGCCCGATCCTCCGACTACTGCTGATACAACTAGCAGCACGCAATCGCAACCTTCACATGATCCCAAGTGGGACTCTGCGTACAGCCAACGTCAATTAGCGTGGTTGGCTGCCAGAAGGATCCGTTTTCGTGCACAGCGTTTTCTTCAGCGACTTCGATCGCCGCGGCGTCTTCTAGCAACGTCACTGATCGTTCTGTTCTTCACATTTTACCTGATGAATGGGATTTTCATCTTATCTGCACGTACAGCCACGGATCCCATGCATCTGCGATTCTGGCTTTCAGGTGGCATGGTCATTTACATGATGTACCACCTGGTCAAATGTTCGTGGTCTAACGCACGCGTGAATTTGGAATTATCGGCTGCTGAAACTCTCTGGCTTGGCAATTCTCCACTGTGTCGCTCATCACTTGCGGTCTACCACGTCGGAAACCTTGTACTGCCGGCAGCATTGAAAACCGTGATGTTATCTGTCTTACTGGCAGGAGATGCAAAGTACCCCTTGCTACTGGTCATCGGAACCTTCACCTCGCTGATGCTGTTGGAATTGATTCGCCTGACGTTTGGTCGTCTGGTATGTGGCATGAGCAGGAAACAACTCGGCTGGTTTCGCTTGCTTACGACTACCACAGCCATAGCACTTGTGATTCAACTGTTTGCATGCGTGCACTCGTTGACCCCCTCGGGTTCTCCCATGTGGCTTTACGTCGCTAACAGCCTTCGCGGGTTGGGGGAGATCGCATCGACACCAATGATCCAATTCCTGTCCACTCCGTGGATTGCTTCGGCTTACCTTAGCGTGACCGAGAGTTTAAGTCCCGTAACAGCACTTCAGTTGCTGGCAGCATTTGGCATTTTCCCCCTCTCACTCATGATATTGGTCAATGCGGATCGCTGGAGCATTCGGCAGGAACAAAAACGAGAAGTGTTACGACTATCAGAGAGTCGGTACGAAACACGGGACTCGCAATCACAAGGCTACAGTGGATTGCGCATCAACCGCCTGTACACCGCAATCGAATACTGCACACCCTGGATCGCCCGTGATGTATTGAATCTGGTCTACAGGCAGGCAATCAGTGTTCGACACTACCGCTACAAGATTGCAATCAGCCTGCTGCTACCCACAATTCTGTGTTTATCACCGCTGTTCATGGGCCGAATCACCGAGCAGTGGTTCTATGTGGTTGGTGGGATTGCCCTATGCACAATTCTTTTGGCGCCCCCGGCATTACGCATCGACTTCCGACGCGATCTGAAACGCATGCTGCTATTACGTGCCTTACCGGTCCAACCATTTTCTATGGTCGTGGGCCAACTGGCCCTGCCGATTCTGATCACATGGACCTTCCAATTGATCACATTGGCGATCACAGCGTTGGTGGTCCACCCAGGTTGGGATCAATTGATCCTTTGGACCGGCATGCTATTTGCCTTGACAGTTGTAACCTTCGCGAGTGAAAACGCATTGTTCCTCGCCTATCCACACCACCAGCAAAACGAGGGCATCGCGATGATGCTGCGCACAAAACTGACATTTCTGGGGAAGGGAACGGTAATCGTGATCTCGCTCACCCTGTTAGTCATTTGGGCAACA
>JAPOKD010000618.1 GCA_029977825.1 Planctomycetota bacterium
TATGTTCCGGGTTTTTATGTTCCGGCGTATTGGCAGATTGCAGACAGCAACGCACTCACTGGCAACCGTGTTTGTGGGAAACGTCTTGTGGCGGGCTGGGGGAAAAAGCGTTCTTGAACTGCAGTTCGGCTGCGGCCACGAAGAAACACTGGGTGATGGCGAGTAGCCGTTTGTTGTACCAACGCTTATTTTACTTCGTCGCTTGGGCAGCTTCTGGGGTTTCCGTACTTGTTCCACCTTCCTCGGGTGTCTCATCGGGTTCCGGGGCTGGCGGCTCGCTTTGCATCGTCCACTTTGTCAGCCGTTCATGCGCCGCAACAACCAATTCATTGAAGTTGGGGCTAACAGATACTTCATGGATGTGCCCGTTCTGTCCGTCCTGATGTAGCAGTTCTCCCGACTCTGCCTTGTAAAACGTCAGGAACCCATTGTTGTCACCACCGGCGGTCAGGATCCATTCCTGGTCAGGTGACCAGATGATTTGCTCGATCAATCCCTTTTTCTTGTTGTCTTCGATTTCAAGACGCTGTTTTGCGTTTCGCCAATCAAACACTTCGAGGCGGGCTGGGCCACCGAGGTGATCAATGTTGCCGATCTTGCCAATGCCACCGACTGCAAGCTCATTGCTATCAGGAGAGAAGGCAAGAGATCGAATGCCGCCAATGCTGTGTCTCCTCGCACGTGGGTCCCACGTGTACATCACAGGAGTTTCTAACTCGGCAATTTTTTCCAACGATTGGGTGTCCCAAACTGCGGTGTGTCCGACGCGGTCGCCTGTCGCCAGCCATTTACCGTCTGGCGAAGCCGCAACCGCGTATAACATCGAGGGATAATGATTGGGAGTCTGCAAAGCGTGCTCGTGCAACGATTCGAGCAACTCTCCGGTCGAGGCATCCCACACTTTACAAAGCATGTCGTCGGCAACGGTATACAGCCGTGATCCGTCTGGCGATCTCGTGATGGCTCTTCCCCACCGTTCATGGGCCGCAATTTTCCGGATCAGCCGTCTTTCGTCGATGCTCCACCAGCAAAGCTGGCCATCATAGCCGCAGGTAATTAGCGTGTTGTCCTTGCGAACCATACCTGTGACGTAGCTTGTGTGCCCCTCGCCTTCAAATGGTTGGCGCTCAGGTTTTTCGATCGACAGATCATATTGGTAAACATTGAAGTCGGATCCGGCACACCACATTTGCTGCCTTTCGGCGACATGCTCAAGGCAGAAGACAATATCCGCGGACTTCCACTCTTTGTTTTTTTCAAGTGTTGTTGGAATCATGACAACACCTCGGTGCAAGGCTCGCTTCCAAAATCGGCTATTGGAATCGGACGGCTGCCAACCATGTATTCTTTGTCGGGCGGAATGCCGAGTGCTGCAAAGATAGTTGCGAAAAGATCACCAGCATTCATTTCACCTTCCGTGACGGTTTGCCCATCCGGATCGGTCTTGCCAAATACCGTCCCGCCGCGGATGCCACATCCACTCAAAGTGCAACTCCATGCGTTGGCAAAATGATCGCGCCCAAGGCTGCCATTGATTTTTGGAGTTCTTCCAAATTCACCCAAGGTGATCACAAGAGTGGTTTCGAGTAGTCCGCGTTGTTTGAGATCATCAAGCAATGCGCTCATGCAATGATCCAAGTCTGCGCACAGTTCGCGATGTGTTTCAAAGTTCTGACCGTGACTATCCCACCATGCCCGCGCAACCTTCACAAAAGGGACGCCCGCTTCCACCAATCTTCGGGCAACCAGACATTGCTGCCCAAACTGAGTTGGGCCATAAGCATCACGCATCGCTGTGGATTCACGTTCAACATCGAACAGGTAGTCGCTTGCCATCAGGCCACGTACCCGCTCGTATGCATTCTCATGACTGCCGACCCCCGGGTGTTTCGTGCTTCGAGCAAAGCGTTGCGCCAGCGTCTTTCGCAAAGCAGCACGGTCGCGATGGTCGGTATCACTGATTGACTCGGGTAACTGGATGTCTTCCGGTATCATTTTGTCGGTTAGGAACATCGGGTTGTACCTTGCCCCGAGAAAGCCAGCGGAACCTTGTCTGCGTCCTTCCGTTGACGTGTACATCGAAACGTAGTCAGGGACTTTGCTGTCAACCTGACCCAGTTCGTGAGCGAGGATCGCGCCCAAGTGGGGGTACTCAATATCTGGTTCCGCCCGACGGCCGCGGTCCATCAAGAAGTATCCTTGACCATGGTCAGCTATTTTCGTGTTCAGGGAGCGGATAATCGCTGTTTCATCAAGACGTGTGCTCATCCTGGGAAGCAACTCTGAAATCTCTACACCCGGAATCGATGTTTGTATTTTCGCGAACGGCCCCCCTGTCGGTCGTCCGGGTTTGGGATCCCATGTTTCCAGCTGACTTGCACCACCTGCGAGCCAAAGTAGGATCACATTTTTTCCGCTCTGTGCCAGTTCCTCAGCCATGGCGGGTTGCGACAACAATTCAACGGCTGCCATGTTGGAAGCTGCGGCTGTCGTTCCTGCAGCTTTGAGCATCGATCTTCGGTTAAGCAGATTCATCTAATCATGACCTAATGGTTGAAACGAAATTCAGGTGTGGCTAGCAACGCCCATACGACTTGTTTCAGAGCGTCATCGCGCCGATCTACACGTTCTGCAAGGTATTCCCGAATAGAACTGGCTTCAGCGGCATCGGGAGTTCGGTTAAGGATGGTCACAAAAGCAGCCGAAACAACTTCCTCGTCGGCTTCAAGTGTCTTGAGATATCCCACCAGACGATCACTTGATGTGCTGAGTAAATCTTTTTGAAGGGCAACGTTGTTGCTGAACCATAGAGCTTCGGTGACCGGGATTTGAAAACCCTCATTGGGGATGAGTAGTTTTTTCGCAATGCCTTCGGAGGCTTTCTCCAGTTTTTCACGGTCCGCATCCCATGATTTGTTGTCAGCACTGTCTTGCAGTTTTGAGGGGTTTTGGCCTGCAATACGCAATGACAGTGAAAGTTGCCTGGGCGCCAGCGGCCGGGGAACATTCACCGCGAATAGGTCCGGTGAACCAGCCTGCATTTCAGAGCTCACGCCACGCGCGTAGACTTTGCTGAGTACAATCGCGTGCGTGAGGTGTCGGACATCATAACCCGAGTCAACCACCGCCTCCGCCAATTCATCCAGCAGTTCGGGGTGGCTGGCAGGATTCTGTGAGTGCATCTGATCAAGAGGGTGAACCAAGCCACGGCCCAACAGACGAGCCCAAATTCGATTGACCAGGTTCTTCGCAAAGAAACGATTAGTATTGTCGGCTAATGCGAGTTCTACAAACTTGCTGCGAGGTCGAAAGTCTGGGCGAGGTGGTGGGGCGGACTTATCGTCCTTCTCAGACTTTTTGATCGCCTCCTGCAGTTTCTTCAATGCTTCTTCATCCATTTCAAACGCCGGGACATCCACTGTCTCACCCGTCAGAAACATCAAACCCGGTTCCTGTTCGTCCCCATAAATGTCCGTGTATTTTGGGAGGCCCTCAAAACGCTCGCTCAAGAACCCCTTCTTTGTGCGGAACGTGCGTTTGAAAAACGACGTCATGCCGTAGTAATGGTCTTGTGTCCAGTCATCCACCAGAGGATGGTCATGGCATTTGGCACACGCAATGTTGACACCCAGCCACTTGACACTTGCACCATTGGTGAGTGCATCCAGGTCATTCAGTTGCTTGTTCAAGTAGCTTACGGGCCGGACATCGCTGCTGAGTGTGTCTTCGGGTTGGAAAATCTCTCTGAACAACTGGTCCCAACTTCGGTTCTCCTTGGTGGCTTCCAGAAGGTATTCACGCCAGTTTGGATTGTGTTCGCTTCGAAGTAACAGCAGGATGTCAAGCTGGTTGCGTGTGTGATAGGCATAGTCCGGTGATTTGATCAATTCTTCGACGAGTACCCGACGCCGAGTTTTCAAATCAGGCTCTTTCTCCTTTTGATCAAGGAAACGGGTGCGCTCAGCCGTCGTTGGAATACGACCAGCCAAGTCAAGTGTCACTCGCCTGAGAAAGGACTCATCTGTCACAACCGGCGCCGGAGATACGCCCTTTGCCTGCAAGCGTACATCGATGTGGTGA
>JAPOKD010000959.1 GCA_029977825.1 Planctomycetota bacterium
CCGGCCATAAAACGGCCGCTTTTGCACTTCCGACAGCAGCTCATTGGGTCGTTGCAGTTGCATCGACTCCGTTCGATGGCGTGAAAACGGAGACTGTTGAGCGAATTTACTAGTCACGTGGAAAAATCAGGTCTGTGTTTAAAAAACGCAAATGAAGAAATCGTTAAGCGTATTCCTGCTTCAATTTACCAAAGCAAAGCCGGTAGATGTCTCCACTGCCAAAAAGTCAATGTTTAGGGGCGACATCAAGTCATTGTAAACCTCCCGCGTCCTACACCCACCCAGCAGAAAATAAGTAGGAATGATGAAGAGTTTGCTATGACTCCAAATTCAGGTTGCAAACCCATCCCAGCTCGCCAATCATCTTCTCGGCGACAGAAATTGTGGTGTCCCGTCTGGCGTCCGACAGGTTCAAATCGGCCACTAGACAAGACCGGGTTCAAACCTCATCCACGACTTTCATTTCCTCGAAAAAGCCGAAAATGCAGGCAACCTACATCCCACAGACCTACCCCAAGGCGAAAGCTTCGGCGTTTTGTTCCAAAAACGCCCCAGCACATCGCGATGCTTTCACGCTCGTTGAGATGCTCGTCGTGATCTCGATCATCGGCACGCTCGCCGCTCTGCTGTTGCCAGCCATTTCAAAAGCCCGTGAATCTGCTCGCGGAGTCCAATGCAAGAATAACTTGAAGCAATTCGGTATCGCCTTCATTGCTCGCACCACAACCATGCCGGACGGAAGCTTCTGTTCGGGTGCGTTTGATCTCGAGCGCGATGGAATCCCAACTGAAATTGGTTGGGTATCGGATCTGGTATCCAGAAAAGTCATCACAAGCGAAATGCTCTGTCCCAGCAGTACCAATACCGCTTCCAAAGCCATCGAGCAAATGCTTTCGGCTTCCACAGACAGCCTTGCATCAACAGATTGCGTCGATCGGCTGGGCAGCGCCAGCTACACCAACGACATGGGGCAAACGGTCAAGAACATTTCACGCACCATTCTTGATGCCAACCTTCCTCCCGGTTCAGCCGCCCGAGCGAGCGTGATCACCGAGAAGATGCTGGACAACGGTTTCAACACAAATTACGCGGCCACGTGGTTCTTTGTCCGATCCGGCTACCGACTTGGTCCGGACGGCAACCCAGCCAAAAACATCTTGGGATGTTCCAGCACAGACCCCAAAGGGCGGAACTTGACGATTGGACCATTGACGACACGGCTTTTGGATAGCGGGCAGGCCGCTGCACATACAGTACCGCTGTTATGTGATGCATCGTCAACTGGCCAACTTAGCGGAAGCATCGGCGAATTATCCGCTGGATCATTTTACTCGCTGCCCATTGTTGGATCCCCAATTCGAAGTCGACTCATGGTGGATGAAAGTGGTGATGGAGTCCGTGATGTCGATCAATCAGAAACGTTCCTTCAGACACCGGTGTTCAACGGAATCCCCGAGACCGGTGCTGCAGGTTGGCTAAAGACCTGGAACTTTGATACGCGTCAGGATTATCGGGGCATGCAACCGCATCATCAGGGGACGGTCAATGTTTTAATGGCGGATGGATCTGTACAGGTGCTGACTGACATCAACAACGATGGATTTATAAACAATGGTTTCGACATAGGATCGACGACTACGCCAACCTACTGGACTTCGAATGATATCGAAGCTGAAACGCTGAAACTTGCCAGTTTCTACTCTCTTCTCTCGAAGGGAGACCAGAACTAATGGATTTTTATTTTTTGTTCTCATGGCAAGGTCTCCAAAATCCTTGCACACCCACTTTTCACAAGGAGAGACGCCTACCTAACCAAATTCTTCATAGATAAAGCTTAGGCAACGCGTTGAAACGAACGCGCAAAAGGAGGTTGCATTGCAACCGGGGGAACATTCAGGCGACTGAATGAAGAGACACCTGCATTGTCCGCTTGTTTCGGAAGTGCTGTGTATTGAAGACAAATCAAATGACAGGAAGAAATGAGTGATGCTCCTCTCATCCCTGATCGCAGCAACGATCAGAGGCAAGTATTAACGGAACACCACGTCATTTCTTCGCATTCACCCAATATTCTGGACACGACGCTTGTTTTCGTCCAGAGCAAAAAAAGGAAACGCAATGTCGCGTAACAGAAACGCAGGTTTCACCCTGATTGAACTTTTGGTGGTGATCTCGATCATCGCCCTGCTGGCCGCACTGCTGCTGCCTGCAATCACTTCCGCCCGTGAGGCTGCTCGCACAGCACAGTGCCAGGCAAACCTCAAGAACATCGGC
>JAPOKD010000083.1 GCA_029977825.1 Planctomycetota bacterium
AGCCGAAGCACCAGCAGCCGAAGCACCAGCAGCTGAAGCACCAGCAGCTGAAGCACCAGCAGCTGAAGCACCAGCAGCTGAAGCACCAGCAGCTGAAGCACCAGCGAAAGAGTGATTCAATGAATGTGTGACCTTTGAGATGGACTTTTCTTTCTCGGTCGCAACTAGCTGTCGAGCATACGAAAAACGGCGTGTGGAATTTTCCACACGCCGTTTTTTTGTGAGCTTGGTTTTAGCGTTCAGCGGAACTAGGCAACGGGTTTTTTCATTCGCGCTGTTTCGGTCGCGATCTCGCTGCCATCTGGCGTAGCATCGTTATCAACCTCGAACCACTCCTCCTTGAATTGCAGATGCCCACCTTTTCCGGCAGCTGCGTTCTTCAAGGCTACATTGGTCCCCAACGCTATCACAGCATCTCCCATGGCCACTTCGGGGTAGCACCGCGGGTAATTTTCTTTGTCAGGGTTACGAATGCAGTAAGCCCAGTGCTCGATTTCTTCGCGGTAGCCTCGGCTAACCGGTCCGGAGTCAGCTGCTTTCGCAACCGGGGCTGCGTAATCTCCGCTGGCACTGGTGTCCAGCACGTAGCCGCCATCCTGTTTCGCAACGCCAACCTTGCTGCTGGTGTCACTGTTGCGGTACAGCAGAACATCTGTTTCTTTATCGAGAACAAGTGTTCCTTTGCTGCCCATCACCACTTCGCCCCATCCGCCAAAGCCATTGCCGTTGATCGACGAGTAGGTCACCACGACCTTCTTGTTGGGGTCTGTTTCATAACCGGGTAACGGTTCCGCGCGGTCCCATTGTTTGGTTTGCTTGTTCAGAGTACTGGGGGGGTAATTTTCGACTTTGTCGTAGTAGCCCACGTCAAAGGTTTCGGAGTACTCTGGTCCGGGGAATTCGAACATGCAGTACACATGGTCACCTGCGTCGCGGTCGACAGGCATGATGTGTCTTCCGCCCACAGCGTGAACGCTGAGCGGGTGGACTTTCTTGCCATCGTTTCGTAGCGAACTCAGGAAGATACTGACCGCGTCAAGTTGGTGACTGCCGAGTTCTGCCATCAAGCCAGCGCCTGTTCGCTCGAAGAGCCTCCATCGATGCAATTCATCCATGGAGGAGAACATTCGGCCTCCTGCGGTGAAGTCTTCGTAGCCGAAGTCTTTCGGGTTGACGTTCTTGTCTGCGTCCCATGCCTGCAATTGTGCGAGTTCAGCTTGGAGTCGCACGATATCGTCGGGGTTGGTAGCCGTTTTGAGCTTTGACTGGCGGTTTCTGATGTCGCCTGCGATCTTGTCGATCATTTTGCCATTGGCATCTTTTTCACCGCCCGGGATCGGCATCTTCCAGCTATCACCACCGGGCAGATTGCCGCGGTGCCACTGGGCGCGAATATGGTGGAGTTGGCCGAGCAATCCCCAGCGGATCAAGTTGATCGCGTTGTCGTACTTGACGTTGTAATGTCGTTGGTGGCCGGTTGCCAGATGAATTGGGTTGCCGCCTTGATCCTTCATTTCCGCGGCCATTCGCGACATGACTTTACACTGGGCCACGTTGTGGGCCATCAGTTTCTCAGTCAGGACGTGAAGCTTTCGTTCCATTGCCAAGGCAGCCACAGGTGCGTGTAGCCAAAGTGGTAGTGCGATGATCACAGCCTCGATGTCAGGATCGTCGAGGCAGGCCATGATCCCGCCATTACTGCCGTCATAGACTTTGACGTTCCGTCTTGCTTCGGCCTCGTCTTTGTAGCCTGCAACGCTGATCAGACCCGGGCGACGTACCAGTGCTGACGGACTGGACCAGTCGCCATGAAAAGCGCGGTGTTGTCCGAAAGGCCGTATGTCGCAGATTGCTTTGACATCCACGTATTCGGGGTTGCAGCCGCCGATCAAAACATTGCCTTCATCGCCGGTGCCGATCACAGCAACTCGGACAGGATCTTTGACTTTGCCATACCCGAAGTACGCAGCACCGAGGCCTGCACCGCTAACCGCTCCTGCAGCGACAATGCCGCGCAAGAAATCACGTCGATTGACGTCATAGTAGCTGCCGACTGCGGAATAATAATTGTGTTCGCCGACGTCACGTTGATCAGCTGATAATTTATCGACCATGAAAAAAATCCTCTATTTCGAGTGTGTTTTATTTTGTTTTCGTTTAATGGGGTGGTGGGTCAGCTTTGCGGGGCCTGACCGCCCCAGATTTTGCGAACAATCAGATGCAGGAAGTAGTCGAGGCCAGCGAGGCGACCTGATCCTGTGGCGGCCAGCACCAAGCAGGCCATGCACTCAATCAATTGATAATTGCTCGAACCTGGTCCGGTTGTGGGTGGAAACTGGCTCAGGAATACTGAACCGAGAAAACCTGCGGCAGCCAACGCTGCGACTGGGGTGAAGAAGCCCAACAAAAGGCACAAGCCGATCGCAATGTCAAAGTAGGGGACAAACCGGTCGATCACGCTGGTATCGATTCGTTTTAAACGCGGCTTGCTCAAGTGGTAATAAGGGCTCGCCTGAGACTGTTCGGCGGTTGCCAGGGCATTTTGATCAGATTCGTAATTTGCCCAGATCGCATCAATTTGTGCTAATGCAGGGGCGGCTTTTTGCTTCCATTCGCGCCGGATTGTGTCTCTTTGTCCGCCCAAGCTGGCAACACCATCGCGAACGGTCTTTTCCTGACCCTCGGTCTCGAGCTTTGCAATGCGTTCTCGGCCCAGCGCGTACTCTTCAAGATCAGTGGCGTTTTCCGCTAAAACCCAGTCATACTGCTCAACAGCCTTGGCATAGTTGGCTTGGGCCTGGGCCTTTTGCGACTCAGCGAAACCGTAATGATTGCCAACACCATCGCGAAAAACAGCCCATTCCCTCATGGCGGCAGCACGATTGAGGCGGAATGCACCATCGGCATCCCAGACCAGTTGCCTGAAATTGTCCGATAGCGGCCCTTTGGCGTTGGCGAAGAACGGAGCGGCCGTCCAATCGCCGGCAGCTTTCTTATCGATGCCTTCACTGTAAAAATGCCAACCGACGGTAAGCCGCAGTAAAACTAGCATGACGGCCCCGGTTAGACCCAAGATCCGAGGTGAAAGGCTCCAGCCTACGCAGAGACGGAGTGGTGAAAGTACGAACTTAAGCACGAAACAGGCGATCCGTTGGCAGGAAAGTTGGCGGGAATTCCTCGGCCCGCGAGTCGCAGGATACAAGGTCAACGTAAGCCCCTTAGCTTACACCAATCGACGCAGATTACGCCACTATCCCCTTAAAAACGCGGCTTTGCGTTCAGGTCCTCGGCAATGGTTCGGTTACGGAAGCCCCGTCGTTTCAGTTCTCAGTCCGCTCGGTTTGCCTGCAAAGTGATGCTGGGACAGACGCATCTGTGAGCATTATCGGGTCGAATTAGCCCGTGATTACCGAAGAATACGGTTTTCCGAGGTGGATTCAATGCGGCTGAAAAACACAGCCCCGGAACGCGAGTCTGCGGCTCATACCATCGTTTGGTGGAATGAAATTTTGTGGGGCTGGATGGGTGGGACCCCTGACGCGGCATGATTGCCAACCGCTTTCTGTCCGCTACCTTAGACGATTCTGAAACTGGCTGGCGGTTTGATGCTGCGGCGCAGCCCGACGGCGACCATGCCAGTTTGAAATCCTTGAAGATTGCCACACTCCACAGCCGTTTCGAAATGCGTTGCATTTCGTGGTCAGGAAGGAACGACGATGAACCAGATCGTGACGGAAACGGACACTCCAGCTCGCCCTTTTACGCACCTCCACTGCCATAGCCATTACAGCTTGCTGGATGGCGCGGGTGATATCGGCAAGCTGGTCAACCGTTGTGTCGAGCACGGAATGAATTCATTGGCCTTGACCGACCACGGCAATCTGCACGGTGCCCTGGAATTCTACCGAAAGTCCAAAGCGGCCGGCATCAATCCCATAATCGGTTACGAGGCTTACATTGCGCCAGGAAGTCGTTTTGACAAAGGAGGTGCCAGTAGCAGCAAGGCAGCCAGTTATCATCTCACTCTGTTGGCGAAGAACCGAACCGGGTTTCGTAACCTGATCAAGCTTGCCAGTGCTGCTTCGCTTGAAGGTTTCTATTTCAAGCCACGGATTGATAAGGAGATTCTGGAAAAATACAACGAGGGAATTGTCTGCCTTTCGGGGTGTGTTAGCAGCGAATTCAGCCGTGCCGTCATCAAGGGCATTGATACAGCAGAGGTTGAAAGGGAAGCACGGGACATTGCTGGTTGGTTCCACAATGTTTTTGATGATCGATACTTCATCGAAATCATGAACAACGGTGTCGATATACAAAAGGCACAACTCGACAACGCGGTTGAAATCGCGAATCGGATGGGGCTGCCTCTGGTGGCAACCAGCGATTGCCATTACGTCGATCGTGGTGACGCAGAAGCACAGGACATCATGCTTTGCATCAATACGGGACGTTACCGGACGGATTCGTCACGGATGAAAATGGAGAACGATGAGTTCTATCTACGAAGTCCTGACGAAATGTATGGGAAGTTTCCTGGTTTGGAACATGCCGTAGCTCGAAGTCAGGAAATTGCAGATACGGTCGACATCGATTTGGAGTTGGGGAAATATTATTTTCCATCATTCGAGTGTCCCGAGCAGAAGCGACCGATCGACTATCTGCGTGAACTTTGTGTCAAAGGGCTCAAAGAACGGTATGAAGATGAACCCGAACGCTTCAAGGGTGACGAGCTCAGTGATGAAGTGATGGCTCGCTTGGATCGCGAACTCGACGTGATCGAAAAACTGGGCTATCCCACGTACTTCCTGATTGTGTGGGATTTTGTTCTGCATGCACGCAGCAAGGGGATTTCGGCAACGGCACGTGGTAGCGGTGTCGGTGCCATTGTCTGTTATGCCCTGTACATGTCGCATGTGTGTCCTCTGCGATACGACCTTCTGTTCGAGCGTTTCCTCGACGAAAGTCGGACCGAACCGCCGGATATCGATATCGACTTCGAGAAAGAACGTCGAGGTGAGGTCATCGACTACGTCAAAGAACGCTATGGCAGCGAGATGGTCTGTCAGATCGGTACCTTTGGGACTCTGGCGGCCAGGGCAGCCATCAAAGACACCGGACGCGCGCTCGGTGTTCCGCTGGCGCGAGTCAATCAGATTACCGAAATGGTGCCTGATGAGCTGAAAATTACGCTCAAGAAATCACTCGAGAAGAGTGCGGATTTGAAGATGGCCTACGAGGGCGATCCCGAAATTCGCGAGTTGCTTGATCTCGCGATGAAAATCGAAGGATTGGCCAGAAACGTGGGGACGCATGCTGCTGCAGTGGTGATCGCCGATAAACCACTGACCGAATATGTGCCGCTCGGGCGTGTCCCGGGAAAGCAGGATGTGATTACGCAGTGGCCCATGGGTGATGTGGAAGCATCTGGCTTGCTGAAAATGGACTTCCTGGGCCTGAGGAACCTCACCATCCTCAGTCGTACCGTGCAGTTGATCGAACAGACGACCGGCGAAGCAGTGGATCCTCTGAAGTTTCCGCTGGATGACAAGGAATCCTATGCCCTGTTGCAACGCGGTGAGACCAAAGGAGTGTTCCAGTTGGAATCGGGGGGAATCCGCGACCTGCTGCTGAGAATGAAGCCCGACCATTTCACCGACATCATTGCAACTGCTGCTCTTTACCGGCCCGGTCCACTCGAGGGCGGGATGGTCGATGATTATGTAAACATCAAACACGGTCGACAGGAACCGGAATACAAGCATCCTGTGCTCAAAGAAATTCTTGAAGAGACCAACTCGATCATGGTCTATCAGGAACAGGTGATGCGAATCCTGAATCGCCTGGGAAAAATCCCGTTGGCAAATGCGTATACGTGTATTAAAGCGATCAGCAAAAAGAAAGAAGCGTTGATCAATCAAAACCACGAAGCTTTCATTGCCGGATCGGTTGAGAATGGTCTCGCTGAAACGGATGCCAATGACATTTGGAATCTGATTGTCAAGTTTGCTGGATATGGCTTCAACAAAAGTCACTCTACTGCTTATGCTTTGGTCGCATACCAAACCGCCTATCTGAAAGCGCACTATCCCGTCGAGTTCATGGCCGCACTGCTGTCCAGTGATATCTCGGGTCGTAACTTCAAGCGTAAAGATGCGCTGGTCGAACACATGGAGGATTGTGACAGGATGCAGATTGAAGTGGTGCCCCCTTCGGTCAACACAAGTGCTGCAGATTTTTCAGTGGCCGATGGCGAAATCCACTTTGCTCTCTCGGCAATAAAAGGCTGCGGCGGATCAACTGCGATCAGTATTGAAGAAGAACGGAAAAAGAACGGGCCGTTTCGCGATATCTTTGACTTCTGTGAACGCGTTGATCCCAGCAACTGCAACAAGAGCTCCATTGAAACTTTGATCAAGGCGGGAGCGATGGATGACTTTGGTGCCAAACGCAGCCAATTGACCGCAGTCATTGAAAGGGCTGTCCAGGCTGGGGCAGCCGTTCAAGCTGACAGGAAAAGCGGTCAAGCCAGCTTGTTTGGGGCATTTGAAGAAGAGGACGCTGCCAGTGAAGTGCCCGTCGCCACGCCCCTGCCCGACATGGAGGAATGGCCCGAGAGAGAGAAACTGATTGCCGAAAAAGAAGTTCTGGGCTTTTATCTGGCAAGCCATCCCTTGGCTGAATACGAGAAAAAACTGGCAACCTTTCGTACACATACCACCGACAAGCTTGGTGATGTCAAGGATCGGGGTGAAGTCGTTCTGGGAGGAATGATCAGCTCCATCAAGTTCGCACACACAAAAAACGCCAAGGTTGGCTCACCATCGAAATATGCCAACTTTGATCTTGAAGATATGCAAGGGGCTATTCGTTGCATCGTCTGGCCGAAAGGCTTTGTCGATGTAGGTGACCGGATTCAACCTGATGCAGTTGTACTGGCACGCGGGAAAGTTGACCGTCGAGGCGGCGGTGATGAGGCCAACCTGATCATTGATGAACTGACCCCGCTGGACGAACTTGACACACGCTATACACATGGCATGAGACTAAGACTCGATGAGGCAGAACATAATGGCGAAACCGTCAGCCAGTTGAGAGAGATATTGCGAGGTTATCCGGGATCGCAGGAATTGCTGTTCAGCATGAAGTTGCGTGAAGGAGAAACGGTCCATCTCAAGAGTGACAAGTATCGTGTCGAAATTACGACCGAGTTGCGCGATCGAATTGATGATCTGCTAGGCAGCGGGCATTACAAGTTGCTGATGAGTAAGCCACGTTAGATGCCCTGGCCTGATTGCTTCGTGGAAATTTTGGGGCTGTGGCTGGTTTTAAGTAAGTTGTTGTCGAGAATCTGGCGATTTTGCGGACTGGGGCGTGTCGCCATACCGCATTTTTGCGGGTTTGGTTGTCTGCTGATGTTGCTGATCTGTCGCCCTGCTAGACTGGGTAAGGGGCAGTTTGAACCATGCTTGCTGTGGTCTCGCTTGAGAACCCAGGTTTTCTCGCTGACACGGTGGCTGCTGGGGTAAACTGTCTGGTAGCGTGGGTTTTTGGCGTGAATCAACATTGCACTGCCCAGCGGGGTCAGAATCGCCCTGATACCGAGAAATGAATCTTTGCTGCGAGCAGTACAGTCAGGGATGCATTCTGTCCGAAGGAGATGTAACCCGTTTCGGATCTCGGGTTTCCTGCCAAATTTGACTTGGCACGGTGTTGTTGGTCCGCTGTTTTTTGTGCCGTACATGTAACCGTATTGAGTGAGAAACCGAATGGATTTGTCCCGTCGTCATTTTCTTCGAGGTAGCAGCGCAGTGATTGCGCTCCCTGCCCTTGAATCACTTGACTGGAGAAAGTTCGCAGCAGCGGCACCGCTGGATTTGCCTTCCAAAAGAATGGTGTTCCTGAGTTTTGGATGGGGCGTTACGCGCGATGACTGGTTTCCTGACAAGTCGGACACCGGAACGGGCTATGTGATGCCCTCAGGCATGAAGCCACTGAAACGTCACAAAAGCGATATTACGGTTGTGCAGAATTTGAGCAACCAATTCAGTAGCGAAGCACATTGGGGAAGCACCTTCTATCTGACGGGTGCAAATCGTTACGCGGAACCGGGAAAAAGTTTTCACAATACAATTTCGGCTGATCAGGTTGCGGCAGAGGTGTTGGGCTCTGCTACGCGTTTCACTTCGATTCAACTCGGTTGTAAGGAGGCTGAGAATTCGGGACATGGGCCTGGCTTGTCGTTGGCCTGGAATCGTCAGGGAAAGCCTGTTGCTGGTTTGGACAATCCTGTTGTTGCGTACCACAAATTGTTTTCGGATGGGCAGACGCCGTTGGCCGAGCGGCAGGCCATGCTGCAAAAACAACGCAGCATTCTGGATGCCGTCATGGAAGATGCAAAAGATGTTGGTCGCGGGCTTGGACGTAATGATGCTGAGAAGCTCGGGGAGTATCTGCAGTCCGTGCGGGATATTGAAACGCGAATTTCAAAAGAAGAGCAATGGTTGGATGTGCCGAAATCCCGACCAGCGACCTTGCCAGAAGAGCCACAGGGGGAAGTGGCGGGATATGAAGAAATCAAGATCATGTATGACTTGATGATCGCGGCCATGCAGGTCGATGCGACCCGCGTCTTTACCTATCGGCAACCGGTGGAAAGCTTGTTGAAGAGTTTTGGCGCTACGATCACTGGGCACAACATGAGCCACTATACCAGCGGCGATCGGAAAACGGTGTCTCAGACTCGCGACCAGAAACAGTCTGAACTGTTGGCTTATTTCATCGATCGTCTCAAAGCTACTCAGGAAGCAGATGGCAGTCGTTTATTCGATCATGTGTCGTTGAGCTATGGTAGCAATATCAACTCGATTCACTACTTGACCAATTGTCCGACGATCATCTCCGGCGGTGGTGCTGGGATTGAATTGGGACAGCACTTGGTGCTGGGGCCAAACACGCCTCTGGCAAATCTGTGGCTCAGTCTGTTGCGAGGTGTGGGCATTGATGTCGCGACTCATGGCGACAGTTCGGGTGTCATCAAGGAATTGTTTGGATGATGTTTTGGTGTTTTGAGCGGTTACAACGCACGGTGCTACTTCGAGCGATTACGCTTTTGCTGATTTGTTTTCCACTGCTGGAAACCGATTCGTTCACCTTGTTGGCTGCGGATAACGAGAGCGTCGGATCGGGGCACGGGCAGAACGCAGTTCAGAAGGAAATTGCGGCTGTCTTGCGCGATCGATGTGTGCATTGTCACGGTGAATCTGACGAGGTGATGGGGGATGTTGATCTCGTCGCATTCCTAAAACATCCGGCCCGCGTCGCTGAACCTGAGTTGCTGCAGGATCTGATCCGCGTCGTGGATCTCGGGGAAATGCCTCCTGAAGAAGAAGGGGAACTAACGCCGGAGGTTCAATTAGAACTCGTCAAAGCTTTGCGAAGTCAATTCACATTGGCGGTGGCAGGAGAGGAGAAACCGGGGTTCGCTGAGATTCGCCGGATGAACCGTTTTCAGTACAACAATGCCGTCAAAGATCTCTTTGAACTCAAGTCCATCGTCTTCACGTTACCTGAGCGGATGATGCGACAGCATGGAATGTATTTTGATCCAGCCAGCGGCAAAATGCCTGATGCCGTTCAGGTGGGGAGCCGACCGCTGGGTAAATCACAAATGATCGAAAAGCGGCTTGCCGGCGTGGCAGCCTTCCCTCAGGATCTGCGGGCTGAGCATGGGTTTGACAATCGGGGTGATCAGCTTTCCTTGTCACCATTGCTGATGGAAGCGTTTCTGGGTCTGAGTCAGTCCATTGTGGAAAGCCCCGATTTCAAGCCTGCGAACGTCGGCATTTGGAAGGAGTTCTTTGCAGAACCGCCCGCAGGCATTTCGCCCCACGCAGAAGCAGCGAAGCGTCTGCGTCCCTTCTTGACACGAGCATTTCGCAGACCCGTCAGTGAAGAGTCTCTGGCTCGTTATGCCGAGTATGCGAAACGGGAGCTGGAAAATGGTGTCGGCTTCACGGAGGTCATGAAGCGTGTGTCCAGCGCGGTGCTTGCATCCCCGCGATTCCTGTACCTGTATTCCATTCCCCGTGACTCGCTGACGCACGAATCTGCATCAGGTGATTCGAAACATGAGGTCAAGGGCACTGATTTGGATGCAGACAAGCGACGGGCAGACATCAACCTGGCTTCTCGTCTGTCATTTTTTCTTTGGGGCAGTATCCCTGATCAGGAGTTGCTAGAGCTGGCATCGCAAGGGCAATTGCGGAACCCGGATGTGTTGCAAAGCCAGTTTCGCCGCATGATCGAGGATCCCAAACTGAAACGCTTTTGTGATAGCTTCCCCGCCCAGTGGCTGCAGTTGGAGAGGATCATTTCCTCGGTACCGAATCGGGAAAAATTTCCCGGGTTTTACATGTCCAAATACCGCCACAGCATGCACATGATGTTGGAGCCATTGTTGCTTTTCGAAACAGTTTTGATCGAAAACATGCCTTTGACCCAGTTGATCGATTCTGATTTTACCTACCGTTCTCCTTTGTTGACTCGTGTCTACGGTGGCCAGGCAGCGGGCAAAGGTGGTGGTGGCGTGACTGTCTTGAAATTTACACGTCAGCCGATCACCGACCGACGGCAGGGAGGTGTGATTACCAATCCCGCGATATTGACGATGAATTCAGGCACTGATCGTACCAAGCCGATCACCCGAGGCGCGTGGGTGTCCAGCGTGATTTTTAATCTTCCACCCGAACCACCCCCAGCGGATGTCCCGCCTTTGGCCGAAAAACCTACCCACGAGGAGTCTGACTTGACTCTGCGCGAGCGACTGTCTCTGCACCGTGAAAGGGCCGATTGTGCAGGATGTCATGAGCAGATTGACCCTCTGGGGTTCGCACTTGAAAATTTTGATGCGATCGGAAAGTGGCGAGATCAATACGAAAACGGTCGCACCATAGATGTTTCCGGCCGGCTGTTTCGTCGCCATGAATTCTCCGATGTTGTTGGCTTCAAGGATGCGATTCTCGCGGAGAAAGATCGCTTTGTTCGGGGGTTCGCAGGTCACCTGCTGTCGTTTGCCGTGGCACGTGAACTTCAACCTCAGGACCAGAGTGAATTGGATCGCATTGCAGCGGCAACGATCGCTGATGAGTATCGGATACAAACCCTCCTTCGAGAGGTGGTTTTCAGTGAATCTTTCCTTAGTGGTGTCGAGTTGTCTGACCAGCGTTTGACCACAAGTCCCTGATTATTTCATGAGCCTTTGTCGATGAAATCAACTTCAAGAAGAAATTTCCTGCAAAGCGTGAGCGGTGCCATGGTCGCGTTGCCATGGTTTGAGAGTGTCGCAAACGCAAAAGCTGGTGCAGGCGTTGCCAAGCGGATGGTGCACTATTATGTCCCTATTGGCGTGGTGCGGAGAGGGTTCTTTCCAGGAGAGGCTGATCATGTCATCCCCAAAGGCAATCTTGGCAACTTCTTCCGCTCGTTAGGTGAACAGGATCCAAGTTTCAGTGTCAAACCGCTTGAACAACTGACACCGACACTGGAACCATTGATGCCTTTGGTTGACAAAATCAATCTGATTACCGGGATGGATCGAACTTTCCAGCAGGGCACGGACGTGCACGCACAGTGCGCGTCATGTTATCTGAGCAGCGCGAAACCTTACACGGTCAAAGGGTCAGCTTGGCCCATACAGCGTACGCTTGATCACGTGGTTGCTGATCATGTAGGGCAAGAAACTCCCTTCAGTACCTTGGAATTCAGCTGCAACAGTCATCGTGACAATAAAGAGTCCATTCACTTCGACAACATTTCGTGGTACGGAACTGGGCACCTTGCTCCATCAATCCGTGACCCAGGGAAAATGTACGATCGTTTGTTCGGGACCAAACAGGCTGCACGGTCCAGTGATGTTACTGACCTTGTACTTGAGGATGCCAAGTCGCTGCAGCGGGAACTGAGCTACTCCGATGGGCAGAAGTTTACTGAGTATTTCGATGCGTTGCGTACAATCGAAACACAGATGAAGCGTCTGCAGGACATGAAGAGTGAACTGGCTACGGTTGATTTTCCTGAGCCTCCTGAAACGTATATCCCGAGGGGAGAGTACATCCGATTGATGGGGGATCTGATGATTGTTGCCCTGCAGACAGGACTGACCAATGTCGCGACTTTCATGATCGGGCCCGAACGCTGGGATACTCCATTCATGTTCGACAGTCTGTTTGACAAGCCGCGCAGTCATCATCAAATGTCACACAACCAGACAAAATTCATCGATGACTTGATGCGTGTCGATCGCTTCCATATGGAACAGTATTTCTATATCCTGAATCGTATGGATGCGATCAAGGAAGCTGATGGGTCTTCGTTGCTGGACAACTCGCTGGTGACCTATGGATCTGGCTTGGGTGATGGGTCAACCCATCAATACAACGACTTGCCAATCGTGATGGCGGGTGGCGGCGGACGTGTAAAATCTGGTCAGCACATCAACATGCCCGAGGGAACACCCCTGGCAAATCTTTGGCTGACTCAGGCTCAGTTGATGGGATTGGAAGTCGATGAATTTGCAGATAGCCGGGGAGTCATCGATTCGTTGCTTGTCTAGCAACTTGTTGGCAGACAGATCTGGTTTTGCCAAGACTGCTGCTGGGTTGTGACGAATGGTGCTGTGACGACTGGTGCTGTGACTTTTGGATGCGTTTTGAGTTCAGTTCTTTTCAATTGCAGGCAGATCGACAGGTGTGTCTCTGCTGCCAACCGTATGGGGAGGAATGTTATGGTTTTCCGTTCGCTTCTATTCATTCTGCCTGTTTGCTGGTGTTGTTTTGTGATGGGGCAGGACGCAGCACAGGATGCCAGGCCGCCGCTTGGCGCGGGAACTGAGGCGGCGGAAGCGTCCCGTTCCGAGCAAGCACTGGACAAGGAAACAGAAGG
>JAPOKD010000177.1 GCA_029977825.1 Planctomycetota bacterium
AGCAACCCGGCCTGCCTGTGACCAAATGCCAATTTTGTCCAACCGACTGGCCAACCAAAAGAAACCTTTACTGCGCAGCACACCCCTCCAATCCTGACTAAGTCGATCAAAAAACCGTCTGGGGTGAAACGGCCTCCGCGACCTGTAAACAAAGCTGTTGACACCATACTCTTCGACTTCACTTGCACCATCACCGCGAAGCGTTAGTTGCCAACCTTTGCTCCGTTTGGCAATCTCAAAATCAAATCGCCCCGTGCCCATGATCTGTGATGACTCAACTCTTCCAAAAGAGGAACGGATTTTCAGCGCGTGCGGGTTGAGTTGCTCGACGAACGCTTCAATTGCACTTAACGCCTCATCATCGACAAGATCAGATTTATTGAGAATGATCACATTGGCAAACTCCACCTGTTCCGTCAACAAATCGGCGACCGTTCGCGGGTCATCTTCACCAACTGCTTGCCCGACACTTTGCAAGTCTTTTCCGAGCCGCAGCTCCTCGATGAAATTGGCGGCATCAATGACAGTGACCATCGTATCCAGCTCCGCAATGTCGGAAAGCGCAACGCCATCACCAATCGCAAACGTGAAAGTATCTGCGACAGGAGCGGGTTCCGAGATTCCAGTCGATTCGATCAACAGGTAGTCAAAACGGCCCTCCTTGGCCAGGCTTGCAATTTCCACCAGCAAATCTTCACGGAGCGTGCAGCAGATGCAGCCATTGGTCATCTCAATCAGTTTCTCATCGGTGCGACTCAGAGCTGCATCTCCTCCCGCAATCAATTGAGCATCGATGTTCACCTCACTCATGTCGTTGACGATTACGGCAACACGCAAACCCTCACGATTGGTCAAGATGTGATTTAGAAGTGTCGTCTTGCCAGAACCGAGAAATCCGGACAGCACGGTGACGGGCAGTTTATTCATCGTTACTTTTTTTGAAATGAGCTACCTGGTGAACCTTAATCCTGACCGCATTACTCAGATTTACACGGAGATTCCACCAACGCCCGTTGAAACCAAGTGATCGTCCACTCAAGCTGATTGGATCCATAACACCTGACAAATTCCCTGGTTCGCGGATTCCTGTCATTCTGTAATTCTGATAGCCGGTTGCCGATGTATTTCGGGGTAAGTTTGATCCGGCACCGAACTTCAATGCAGTAACGCCATTTCTCGTATGAGGTTGGAACAGAAGCAGCAGAGATTGAGGCATCGTTCACGCCTTACTCCTTCTGTGAAAACGCGTCGAAGTTTGCAGCAACCTGAAATGACAGCTCACGCCATGCTGAGGCAATTTTTTCCGCGGGCGTGAAAAGACGCTTGCCATTGTCCCATTTGGCTAGCGTTTGGCGTCGATAATCAACCCCCAAACACTCGATAACATTAACCTCGTAAGTCCGAATCCAGTCGATCAGGTCCAAAGTCAATGAAACACATGCGTTTCGCTGATGTTTGTTTGGCGGCCTCAATATTGGTAAATCTTCCATTGACCACAGCGGACCATTGAGTTCCGCCTGCTTTGTGTATCGTGGTCGAAAATCGTAACGCGGCATGAAGATTGCCCCCCGGTGATCATCGCCATAAAAAACTCCGAATCCGCGTAGCATCACACACTGCCCACGCGGCAGTTTCAGTGAATAGACACTGGAACACTCCTCGCGACCCTCGGGTGGCTTCAATTTTACGAACCCGATTCTGAGCAACCAATTGCCCTGAGGCCGCACAATATCGCGCCCCCAGCACCAGCATTGTTGACAAAGCAGGCCCACTGCATGTTCAAGCGGTTCGCCATTCCATTTTTCCCGGGCATTTCCCCCAAACACAATGTTCATCTCAGTCCACCTTGGGTGCCATCACCGCAGCAATACTTGCCAGTAACCACGCGGAAGCTGCACACAACTGCAACCAGTCTCCAACGGACTGGACCCCGTACGCCAGCACGCTGCAAATCCAACAGACACTTGCAACCGTCTGACCCAGCCATTCGATGCTTAATACTTTCTTGACACAGATGCGTCGAAGTCCCGGATCAACTGCGACCCGGGTTTCGTCTGTCAACATGTAGCACACTCCTCTCCACAGCATGACAAGTCATCAAGGTACATTCCCCACCTCCGGTAGGTCTCCAGTTCTGCAGCTGGTAGACCAAGTGAAGTCGCGATCGCTTTGGCAACCACAGCAAATCGCTGCCGGTATTTGTAGATAAAACAGAAAACATGATTTTCATGCCGAACGGCCGGACCACATAGAAACAGCCCCGATGCAACAGTCGATTCATCATGTTCGCTAAGCACCGGAAAACCATCTTCACGTTGCTCAAACAAATCTGCGACAAGCTTGTGACTTCCATCAAATCCACCAGCCAGCAAGGGCGGGACTTTTGTGCCAAAAACTCGACCATCGATCGCCTTGACTTTGAAACCACCATCAACCTGCAGCACAGATGCCACCGGCGTGTGAGCGAACAACTCAACCTGCTTCTCAAACCAGTCCTCACGCATTCGCTCAAGCGAATAAGTTGACAGCGCAATACTGGGATCGGAGCTCTCGTCTTTCCACGGGCAGCCAGCGTCAAATAACTGAACCCGTTTATCGCAATACGCCAAGTGATATGCAGCATCAACACCACTTTCGTAGCCTCCGATGATGATGAATTCTTCACCTGGAAGATCTTGATAGCTCGCCACACTTGCGGTGTGTCGGCAGAACTCGCTGCCTGAAAAACCTCGCAGACGCGGGTATTGGAACTCGCCTGCTGCCCAGATCACATGCTTGGCCCGCAATGTCTCCTCACCGGTGTCTACTCGGAAAACGTCACCAACCTTGGTGACTCGAAGTACATCGACTTGTTCACGAACAGGAAGCTCAAAAAACTGTGCAACACCTCGCAAATGCGACGCATATTCTTTACCCGTCGGATGCTCGACCTCCAAGCTAAAGGCCGGCGAAACTCCGATCGCGATGGAATTCAAGTCCAGCATCCCGATCGAGTTACTGGCAAAGGATGGCGTGATGAATCGCGTCTCTTCAGGCCACGCGGCAAAGGATGCGCCCACCGATGATCGCTCGAGGACGATAAAATTTTCGACACCCGCATGTTTCAGCGCAACGGCAACACCAACACCAGCTGCACCCGCTCCAATGACGACAACATCAATTGAACACTCATAGGCTTTTCCGCTCATCGCACCGCCTCGACCATGTCGCCGTCAGAATCCAATTCGATCGCTGGTAGCGGATCATCAAAAAGACCCCACACACGTGGCCCCTGATCGTACTCCAACTTCGTCAACAAGCACCTATCCAAAATGCTTTCTATCCGGGACTGCTCCAGCCCTTGTCCGATGAATACCAGCTCCTGGTGACGGTCCCCATGCTCACCCTTGAACTTGCAACGAATCTCCTCACGCGACTCCTCATCTTCAGGCCACTCCTCCATCGGGGCAGCCGCCCACCAGTACCCTGCTGGATTCATGCGTATAGAGCAACCAGCTTGCGACCAATCGTAAGCCCAGTCGTTTCTCGATGCGATCCACAACAGACCTTTACTCCGCAGCACTCCAGCGAAGAGACCCTCATCCATGTCATCATCCAGAACTTCGGTCAGACGCTTGGGATGGAATGGGCGATCACGGCGGTAAACAAAACTGGAGATTCCGTACTCCTCCGCCTCTGTTTCTTCTTCGCCGCGCGGCACTTCCAACCACTGAGGCATGGCTTCTGCTTCAGATAGCTGAAATCGCCCTGTACCAAGAATCTTTGGAAGTGACACCTGACTTTCAGTGGAATGCAAAATCTCTGCTCCGGGATTCAGGCGTCTGATGACCTGATCGAGCTGCTCTAACTCGTAAGCTGTCACAAGATCGGTTTTGTTGATGATCACAACATTGGCGAATTCCACTTGTTCAACCAACAAGTCGACAATATTGCGGTCATCCTGTTCATCAAGACCAATTCGACGGTCCGTCAGATCGTCCCAGGAACCAAAGTCTTTCATGAAGTTGGCTGCGTCCACAACGGTTACCATCGTGTCAAGTTCTGCTACCTGCGAGAGGCTGCAGCCCTCTTCATCTTCGAAAGTAAACGTCTCGGCAACTGGCAAGGGTTCACTGATCCCAGTCGATTCGATCAGCAAGTAATCGAACTTCCCCGCATTAGCCAGGCGAGCGACTTCGACCAGCAAATCTTCTCGCAGCGTGCAACAGATGCATCCATTCGTCATCTCAACCAGCTGTTCTTCAGTGCGAGAGAGATCCGCGCCACCATCACGCACCAAGGCTGCATCAATGTTGACCTCACTCATATCGTTAACGATTACAGCAACCTTCATATCCTGGCGATTTGCAAGGATATGATTCAGAAGCGTCGTTTTCCCCGCACCAAGGAATCCACTCAGGACAGTAACCGGTAAACGGGAAACGCTCGATGATCCACTGGTGTCCATAGTCAAACTCGGGAAGTGCGAGAAGTTCGAAGGATGATGGGACCGGCGTGTCGTTGTGTTGAGACCCTTTGGGGGAACGTACACCGATCAGAGTCACTGCCTTGGGAAGGCCGGAAACGCTTTCCGGCCACTTACTGCAAACATATTACTATTGCAATTCAATTGCAACAAGGGCGTGGTCGGAAAGATCGCTTTTTTGATATTCCGCTCCACCGCCCCAAACAGCTGGTTCACTCTTGTGCTCGAAAAGCTAACTTTCACCGGCCATGATGGATTTTGTTTTTTTCCGTACAGAGGCTGCCCAAGTTCGGGGAATCTCCTCCAGCCTTGATCGAGTTGATTCGGTGAGCTCAGGAAAACAGGAAGTGAACAAAATCTGTGCTTTTGGGTTCCAACTTCTGGGCAGCTTGGCGGTAATTTTCGCACTACAAATGAAAAGGCTGTCAGCGGTAGGCGAATTCCCAAGCGGGCCAGCCCACCTTCAGTCGTAAGCTGTTGGCACCCTTAACCGCCACAAACGACGGGAAAACTATCACTCAAACTGGTCTTTCCAGCTTGAGTCCCCTCCTTTGTTGGGGCCATCCTCACGGTGGCCGTGATCTTTCCAACCTTCAAACACATTCGTATTTTCGGCACTACATTCGGAGAATTTCCCATGAGGCATGTACTTACGCTTGCGGCTCTTTTTGCGCTGTCACTGCAGAGCAAGCCGCTGACTGCACAAGAGTCAGTCAAGGTGCCAGCCAACGTTCAAGCCGAGATGGCCTATCTAGTTGGTGAATGGGACTACACTGCCATCGAAAACGGCAAGAAGTTTCAAGGCCGGTACACCGCACGCTGGGCACCGGGAAAACAGGGACTGTGGATGACCTTCGTATCGAAAATCCACAATGATTTTGGAGTAAGTGCCTGGGATCCGGAAACCGGTGAAATGGTGGAGAACTGGTATGGTCCCACCGAGGGGCGATTGGTGCTCCGCTACCAAATTGACTCCAACACCAAGTGGTCAGGCACTGCCAGAAATGTACGTCCCGACGGAACGGTATCTTCAGGGAAGATGGAAGTCCAGAAATTGGACAACAACAACTTTCGATTTGTAAAAGCCACCGAAGGTCAGGACATGGACATCACAATGCGTCGTAAGGTCCACGAGGCAGATTCTAATCTTATGGGTCTGGATGCCTTTGTTGGTGATTGGGTAGCAACAACCAGTAATGGTGGCCGTCGCACTTGGAGCTTCCACTGGGACGAAACCCGCACATTTCTAAATAATCAAATGATCCAGTACAAACCGGATGGCGAGATTGCCTGGACACTCAATGCATGTGTTGGCTGGGACGAAAAAAATGAACAGTTGATGAATTGGGGACGCTTCACCACAGGGACCGCGGCAAATTTCGTCTGGACAAAACTCGCCGACGGGACATGGCAGTCCAAGGACGAATCAGGAAAACGGACGTGGATTTTCAGTCACCAGGCTGATCAATTTCATTCGGCATTAACCAATGCGGACCAAACCTCCACCACTGTATTTCGCCGCAAGTGATAGCCGGTCCGCTGCACGGTGAAAAGTCAGCCGGGACCCACTCATCGAAGTTACCAGCTCATCGTCACATTGATCTGTGAAATCCAACCAGGTCTGACACGAGGTCCTGATCTGATTTCAGGTATGGCGGAATGATGGAAGGACAACAGGGCAGGAATCTGCTCGGGGACGCAAGGCGTTCTGATCCATAATTTTCCGTGCAAGGTGCAGATGAACGTCGCACTGATCTTGATGGCGTTCTGAACGTGTTTCCAAACGCCCAATAAGATATTCAGCGCAAGCAGTGCCGCTGAATGTATTGTCCATCTTGCACTGCAAACAAAGGGTTTCTGATGTTGCGACTGATATTATGTGTCTCCTGCCTGTGCAGTTGCATGGCAGGCCTGTTTGCTGAAGACCAGTTAACGGATCCTGATCATACAGGATTCAAGAAACCCGCCAGTTGGCAGGAATACCGTACGTTTCTTCAGCAGCACGGATTTATTGGTGTGTGGGAGACAACTGGCACAACCAAGGACATCTTTGAAGGAATCCCCGCAGGCATCGCTTACACCCAAACATCAAACAGTCAGTTGACTGAACAGGGAACCGAAATGCAGTTGAGCCATCGAATGCAAACAGCAGATGGTGAAATCATTTCCAACGGCGGTGGATCTATTTCATGGAACAACAACAGCAGCCAAATTACAGGGCTTGTTTCAGGCTTTGATACGGGTAAGCCATACTTCGGAGAACTGACATTGGCGGGCATTGATACTGAAACGGGCACTGAACGCTGGACCTATCAGGAAACCAGTCGCGGCAAGACGCAGGATTACACCATTGAGATTACGCAAACCGATGCCAATCACCGCAAGGAAAGCATTACCCTGCAAGCGACGGGAAACACGCTCCACTCCGAGTTACAAAGAAGGAATCCGGTTGCCGAATACATGGCAGACTTCGATACAACAGGAGTCTGGGAAGCGCAACTTCCTGACGGATCCCGATGGCAGATACATACAGAGTGGATCTTGGGCGGTCGAGCAGTGAAATCCAAGAACGTCGCCATCGACAAACATGGCAACGCAACACAAAAAAACACGATCCTTGTCTACTGGGATGCATCCCGCAAACGCGTGGCCCAGGTCGGAACGGACATCACCGGCAGTTCCTGGCGAGGAGAGCGTGTTTCACTGGAAGTTGAAGACGATAAATCGATCTCGAGGACCCGCTTCCAAGGTGTGAATGCCTCAGGTATTTCAATGGGATTGACCATGACAATGACTCTGGAAGGTAACCAGTTAACCCGCGTTTTTTCCGAATGGACCTTTGATGATGGTCGGAGTCCACTTGAACAGCACCGAGAGCCCGTGGTGTTTCGCAAGCTAAAGTAAGAACTGCCATGGTTGTCGTCCGTTTCTCCTGTGATGCCCCCCATCGCAGGAGGTCAGTTGAATGGGCGAACATCCTCAAGCCGATGAGACACCATGTCTCAAAATTACTCCTGTGTTGCAAAAGCTCCTGACGACTCCGATCCCGCTTAGTGAGTCACCAGCAGTTTTCCTTGACAAGGCCTATTTGTGACCCCGGCCGCTTCGCCTTGTAAACTGGCTCGATGCTCTCTGATTTCCAAACAGAAACTCCCTCACAATGCAATCTTAAGGATCTCCATCCTCAAGCTGCAAACACGTGAAACGATACGGCAACATCAAGATCCATTCATGCGACTGTGCATGCTCGAAGGACAACTTACTGTTCGACCAAACCCATCGAACAAGTTCACAACAAGGTTACTGCAAGGTTGGGCGACAGGATCAAGATGCGTTCCATCGGCACCAAGGTAGTCAGTCTTGCTTGCAATCAGGCGTATTGGTAATCCCAAGGTGGTTTGTGCAATCTACCTCAAGCAAATCAAATGATCGTCTAGGTTAGCCCGGCAAGGACAAAATCCGAATCACCTCGAGCCTTCTGCGAACTGTAATAATCCCTTGAAAAAACCTTTTTGAGCGCACAATCAAGGCGGCGATAGGCTCACCCTGTACTTCGAAGAAAAGCTGCTGGAAATGGACTGAACTGCCAATTAAAGTTCTCGACCATACAAGCCGACGCGTATCATTACAGAACATCAATAATACAAGCCGCAAATAAGGCCAGTCATGATTCATCGCTTAGCACTTGCAACTGTCCTGATTGTCGTCGCAAGTTCTTCGCCCATCCAAGCTGAAACACTGGAACAGCTGAGAGATAATTATCAAAAAGCTCATGAAACTTCTTCAAATATTGAAGATCCAAAATTTGGCACTGAAGGCTTCCGTGAAAAACTCGCGGTCTGGGCAGACGGCAACAAGAAGTCGCAGTTGGCGGCACAAAAACTCATCTCCGCATTGTTCAAGCGCTGGATAGAGCAACCGAATGACGAAACGCTCAAGACGGAAATCGAATCTGTTTATCAAGGCTTGGCTGGCAAGCGTAGTACCGAGCGACATACCAATGCGAAATCCTTTATCACCCGTATCTCCTGGCCTCTGCTGACTGATAGCGAATTGACGGATGAGCAAGCAGAATTGTTATCAAAACTGATAAAACCGCGAGGTGTTTCGCGAATTGGCGATGTCATGGCACGAGTCGGCCTGCCATCAGAAGCCTACGGCTGGGACCAGCAAGCAGCTTATGCCATGGCATTAATTCGTCTGGGCAAAGAAAAACAAGCTCGGCAGGAAATTTCGAACCTGCATGCGAAAGCTTCAACGAACTACAAAGCCAATCCGAAAGGCAGTCTTGACTATGGACCCGAGGCAGGCGCCTCACGCTATCGAGACTACGTCGATTACCTTCAACTGTGTGAAGTTCTCAGCGGTTTCCAGGACTCCGTATCCAATGACCACAAGAATGCAGCCAAGCACGTCACTCAGGCACGGAACCTGCGCTACAAACTTTCGCCAGAAGCGATGGTTTTGGTTGTGGAGATTAATCGGCGTTCGAAAGCAGACCAAGACTAACCCCACCACCACTCAGGGAACCAC
>JAPOKD010000250.1 GCA_029977825.1 Planctomycetota bacterium
ATTCAGGCGAGCACAGACTTCGTTATACTCTCAGCGTTGCTGATTGAGTGGTTGTAACCCGTGACACGGAGGTGCGACCTGTACGCCAGTTGTGTTGTAATCAGTTGCGTTGTAGTCAGTTGCGTTGGGATCGTGCTGCATCACTTCACTTGTGTGGTGACAGTCTCTGTTTGGTCCGATTGGCTTGGAAAGAATTTGGAGAAATGATGAAAATAGAATTGAACGTGCCGGTATCGTTGATCGTGTTTCTTTGTTGTGCAGGCCTGGCACAGAATGTTTGGGCGCAAGCTGAAATAGAAGATGGGTATACATCACTTTTCAATGGGAAGGATCTTGATCACTGGGTGATTCCTGAGGGAGATGGTGGTCATTGGAAAGTGCTGGATGGCGTGATCGATTACGATTCACGAAGCGAAGCGACGGGTAACAAGAATCTGCAGACGCGTGAAGAGTTTGGTGACTTTATTCTCAAGATTGATTGGAGAATCAAGCAGACCAGTGGTTTGTATGATGTGCCGGTTGTGTTGAGTGATGGCAGCTATTTGAAGGATGCGGCGGGAAAAAAAATTACGATCAAGACGCCGAATGCTGATTCAGGAATTTATTTGCGAGGCTCCTCGAAGGCACAGCTGAATATTTGGTGCTGGCCAGTCGGGTCAGGCGAGGTTTACGGGGTTCGGCACAAGGATACAACGCCCACCGAAATACGCGCGGCAGTGACTCCCAGAATCAACGCCGATAATCCGGTGGGCGAATGGAATCGCTTCGTAATCATTCTGGTCAAGGACCGTGTTACGGTGTACCTCAATAATCACATGGTGTTGGAGAATGCGAAACTGCCTGAGATTCCTGAGCGTGGTCCCATTGTTTTGCAGCATCACGGTGGGCCAGACAGCAATGGAAAGCTGCGTCCGGCATCCAGCCTGGTTCAGTTTCGCAATGTATGGATCAAATCACTTGATCCATAGTGGTGGGTGAAAATTTTTGTTTCTCGTCGTTTGGAAGGTGACGCTTGCATGGCGACTCTTGCCAGGCGACTGCAGTGGTGTAGCAGGAGTAGGTATTGAATGACTGAGGAAGTAGTGGTCGGGTTGGCTGAGTCCCTGGCGGATAAACAATTGAAGATTGTATTTGCGGAGAGTTGTACAGGGGGCCTCGTCTCCGCAGCACTCGCTGGTGTTCCGGGTATCTCCGAGTGGCTTTGTGGGTCAGCCGTTACCTACCGGTCAGCGACAAAGGTTGCGTGGCTGGGAGTGGATGAACAGCGGATCGCACAGGAAACTGCAGTGTGCAGCGATGTGGCCAAGCAGATGGCGTTGGGGGTTCTGGAAAAAACACCGGAGGCAGATGTCGCGCTCTCGATCACTGGGCATCTCGGGCCTGGTGCTCCCGACGAGCTGGATGGTCTTGTCTTCGTGGCGATCGCAAGTCGGCGTGAAAATGCAGTGCCGGAGACGGATGTGGTGCGACACGTGTTAACGACGGCTGACCGTCTCGTCAGGCAGCGTGAGGCAGCTACGTTCGTAATGTTGACGGCATTAGAACGAATGTAAGGGCTACAAAGTGGTACACGACTCTGCCTTGAATAAACTGGTGTTCATTGAATAGCGAATGCGTCGAAAAAATTTCAGTGAGCAAGGTGTACAGGGGTGAATCTTGTAACGCCGGATTTGACGTGCCACGCTCAATTCATCAGGGGTTAAGATGTCGAGTAGCTTCAGGAATTGTACGCATCTACTGCGATTGCTGGTCGTCGGGTTGGTGAGTCTTGTTTCCCCCGGGCAACTTTGGTCGCAGGCTTTCCCGCAGTCACAGCCATTCCCGCCGTCACAGTCACAGGGGCCTGAACCTGTGGGTGAGAAGGGAAAAAAGACACAATCCATTGAGGACATGTTTGAGAATGTCGCCAGAGCGAAGGCGGAGCGAAGCCAGCGTGAATCACCCGCTGGTGCTGCCAACGAGCAGTTCAATCGAGGGATGTTGTCTCCCGTTCGGCCTTCAGATGGAAGTAGTTTTCCAGCCCATTCAGGATATTCACGGCAGGTCATCCCCCCGAACACGTTGCGTTCGAATTCATCCGAACCGTTGAGCACTCGACCGCTTGGACTCAGACAGTCGGTTACTCTTCGCAGTTTCGATTTTCAAGATGACCTGAAACTTTTGGATCGTCAGTGTGCCACGCTTGCGTTGTTGCTGCGAGATGAGACACAACGCAATCCAGCATTAAAAAACGTGATCCCAACCGCGAATCGATTGTCATCCGATGTTCGTGTGATGCTGCAGAATATGGCTGCGACTTCTGTCACCGGCGATCTTGTTCAAGCGTATTCCAGAGTGGATCAAGATTGGCGACAGCTTGAGTTTCAATTACAGGGAATGGGCGGTCTTAGTGGGGATGCACTGGAGGCAATGCACGAGTGTGGTCGGTTGATCACTCGTATGTCCAGACAACTTGGTTTACTGCCTCAGTTTGATCGTGGGCAACTCCATAACTTGTTGTTGGCGGGTGGAACGAAACTCGGCACGTTGATTGATGACCTGCGTTTGGCTGACATTGATGACCGGTTACGGCACAGCATGGTGGGGGCTTTGCGCCTGATGCGGCAGGATGCCTACAACTTGGTCGATCGCGTTGGGGATTTGGAGAGAAGAGATCTTGTTTTGGAGCTTGAAAAGCTGAACGCCGCGTGGCAACGAGTTGCTCCTGAATTGGATAGAATCGTGGATGTTCATGTGCAACGTCGTGTGCAGGACATTGCCAAAACCATTCGTCAGGCCCACGGGTTGCTGTGGATCCTGTTGCCGCCTGACACTGGCGTTTTGCCAGCGTCCGGGACGCGCCTGGTTGCACATTGTCGGTTGCTGGTGGATGAACTGAGTGAGCATTTGGCAAGGGCGGATCAGCTGACCGGAATTGAACAGATCAGGCTTGCCGCTCAGCGAGTGCTACAGGGCAGTGAATCTTTGAATATTCAACTATCACAGGGAGCACCGGTTGGTGTCTGGAAGCCATTATTGATAGGAGTGCAACGGGGGTGGAGTGAACTCCGCGCACAGTTGGTCAGTCGTAGATTGGTAAAGCAGCAAATGATCTCGGCGATTGACATTGAGCTTCAGCGTTTGGAGGCTGGACTGGGCGTTGAAAATCAGGGTAGCGATACGATTGATCAGCAGCAGTTGCTGCGACTCGGTGCAGCGATTGAGAGCACCGCGGGATACGTTGATGCGGATCTTCAGCGTTACGGCAGCCTGATGCAGCCTCTGGCATTTCGCGATACGACTCTCTCCGCGTCGTCCGCTTTCCTGCAAAGTGCGAAAATGTTTCATCGGTTGATTGATCAACAGGCTGATGCGGGGACAGTCCGTCAGGCGGCTACAGCCATGCAGGACAGTTGGAAGCGGTTGTTACCGGGCTTGAGCCAGATCCAATCGCATGGTGTCTCTGCGATCCGGGCAAGGAACCTGCTGCAGGATCACCGCGAACTTGTCGAGTACATGTCTGAGGTTTCTGGGTTCCTGTTGCCTTGATCTGTGGTGACCGCCGTGTTGTCAGGGAAGCGGTAGCCCGATGATCTAAAGGCAGCACCGGCCATGAGACGCACTCGCCGTCTGGTCCCAACCCCGTCGACAACGATTAGCAGGTTATTTAATCGTGGTGTCTGTGCCGGAGTTGGTACAGATTGCAACGCTTTTTGTTGTGCTGGTAATTGATGGTCGGAACAAGGCTGTCTGGCTGTAATCAGGTGTGGCTGTAGTTGGGGATTTCCAGCGATAGTCAGAAAAAAAGTGGGGGACGGCACCGACATTACGTTCCGGTCGGTTAGCATACAGGCAGTATTTTCTTTTGTTTGTGGCCCGGAGTGCTTGAATGAGTCCAAAATTTGTTGCTGTTGTTTTCTGTTCTAGTGTGCTTCTGTCGTCGTTTGCGGTCGCGGCCGAACTTCCAGAAACAGGAAAGCGTGATGGAATCAAGCCTCGCAATGTTGTGTTCATTTTGACGGACGATCATCGCTACGATGCGATGGGTTTCATGGATCATCCATTCTTGGAGACGCCACATCTTGATTCGCTGGCGTCCAACGGGGTCCATCTCAAGAATGCGTTTGTAACCACGTCGCTTTGCTCACCCAGTCGAGCCTCGATTTTGACAGGTTTGTACACCCACAAACATCGCGTAATTGACAATAATCGACTGGTTCCTGAAGGGACGCTCTTCTTTCCACAGTATTTGCAGCAGGCGGGTTATCAGACAGGTTTCATTGGTAAGTGGCACATGGGTGGTGCTCATGACGATCCGCGACCTGGGTTTGACCATTGGATCAGCTTTCGCGGGCAAGGGAACTACTTGCCTCCGGGGCCGAAGTACACGTTGAATGTCAACGGCAAGCGTGTAAAGCAAAAAGGTTATATCACAGACGAGTTGACAGATTATGCGGTGGAATGGCTGGAAGAGCAGAAGGATGGTGAGAAACCGTTCTTCTTGTATTTGTCGCATAAGGCTGTTCATGCGAACTTTACACCCGCGAAACGACACGAGGACCGTTACAAAGACGCGGATTTGAGTTTCCTTCCGCGTGGAAAGGAAATCAGCGCGGCGAAGGATGCGCCACGTTGGGTGCGAGATCAACGTAATAGCTGGCACGGAATCGACTTCAGTTATCACAGTGACAGGGGCTTGGACTATCTATATCGTCGCTATTGTGAATCCGTTTTAGCGGTGGACGATAGTGTCGGACGCGTGTTGCAGCAGTTGAAAGATATGGGGATTCATGATGAAACTCTCGTTGTTTACATGGGTGACAACGGCTTCATGTGGGGCGAACATGGGCTCATCGACAAGCGGGTTTCGTACGAAGCCTCCATTCGCGTTCCCATGATGATGCAGTGCCCCGATCTTTATGAAGGTGGCAAGGTTGTCGAGAATGTGATCGGCAACATTGACATTGGGCCAACGATCCTGCATGCCGCCGGGCTTGGTACTCCCGATTACATGGATGGCGTAAGTTTCCTTGATCTGCCAAACCAACCAGAAATGGATTGGCGTGACTATTTCCTGTATGTCTATTACTGGGAAAAGAACTTTCCGCAATCTCCAACTCAGTTCGCTTTACGGGGGGATCGCTTCAAGTACATCACTTACTATGGCTTATGGGATGTAGATGAACTCTATGATTTGAAAACTGATCCGGGTGAGACAAATAATCTGATCAATGATCCTGATTACAAGAGCGTTGCGAAAGAGTTGGAAAATCGACTTTACGCAATGTTGGGTGACGCAGGTGGAATGGACATCCCAATGAATCAGCCACGCGGAAACTCGCAAAACAAGCGTTGGGAAGAACGTGGCGGAAAACAGGCTGCGGAGTTTCCGAAGTCCATCGTCGTTGAAAAGCCTTTGAATCGCCAAGCCAAGTGAGTCGTGAAGTGAGATTGATTGCAGCGTTCATGGTGACTGTGGCATGTACACTGAGTGTGCATGCCCAGTCATCAGACAAGGCAGCGTCCGGACTTGCCCAAGCGGCAAACGGGTCGGCGCAGCAAGTAACGGAAGCTAGCCAGACTGGTGCACCGAAAAAAGCGGCAGCGAAGAAAAAGCGGGCCCCCTTCAAGTGGGTCAATCCGCTTCCAGCGTTCCGAGTGCCAGGGCTGAAGCATCGCACCTTTCAAAGTCCCAGCATGGGACTTGATGTTGGTTATGTGATCCTGCTGCCTGCAGGATACGAGCGAGCAAAGATTCGGTATCCCGTTGTGTATTACCTGCATGGCGGACGACCTGGAAGCGAATCCAAGAGTCATCGTCTTGCTGATCCGATACAGAAACTGATGAAATCCGCGGCGATCGCACCAGCTATCTATGTGTTCGTCAATGGAGGGCCCGTCAGTCACTACAACATACCCGGCGACGATAACGCGCAGGGCGCTAGTGTGTTTATCAACGAATTGATTCCACATATTGATTCAACGTATCGCACGATCCCAAATCGTTCCGGCCGCGGGTTGGAGGGCTTTTCGCAAGGTGGTCGTGGGACGATGCGTTTGGCGCTGCGTCATCCAGATGTTTTTTGTAGTGCAGCTGCTGGCGGTGGTGGGTATGAAACCGAGAAGCGAATCAGTGATTCTGGTGGATTCGAATCGCCCAACTTGAAATTCGGACAGGGTGATAACAGTTGGGATCTCGCGAGAGCTTATGCTGGGCGGAAAGACGGGCCGCGAGTGAGTTTTATGATTTACGTTGGGACCAAAGGGTTCAACTATGAGAATAACCTGGATTACATGAGGTTTCTCGCGGAGCTCGGAATCGACTTCGAGCGGATTGTGGTGCCCGGAGTGCCGCACTCTGCCGGTGGCATTTACGCCAAGGCCGCTGAACGTATCATGCGGTTTCATGCCAGCAACTTCAACAAGGCCAACACAAGGTGAACTTCCGGAAAAGCACAGTGTTTAAAAAACAGTGTTTAAAGAAACGGTGTGAAATGAAACGGTGTGAAATGAAACAAGGGACTTTATCGTTGGGACGTCGCGGCTTGCTTTTGGCAGGCGGTGTTGGCTTGGCAGGTGCAGGGTTCCCGCCCTGCGTCAACGGGCAACCAGCGAACGAGCGAATTCAGATTGGCGTGATCGGCTTGGGATCACGGGGCTATAACCTGATCGATTCTTTGGTGAGGCATCATGATCAGGCGAGAATTGTGGCGATTTGTGATGTTGATAAAACTCATTACCGTGATCGTGCCTGGGGCACTGGAAGCGCATTTGGGTTGATTCCAGCCGGGCAGAAGATTGCTGCTGCTTATGCAAAGCACGGGGTTCAGGGATCAGAAGATGATATTTCGCAGTACTCTGACTACCGCGATTTGCTCGAGCGTAGTGATGTCGATGCGGTTGTAATCGCGACTCCTGATCATTGGCACGCGAAGTGTACCCTTGATGCCGTTTCACGAGGCAAGGACGTTTATTGCGAGAAGCCGGTGACGCATCTGTTTTCCGAAGGGCTGGCGGTTTGCCGTGAAGTGGAAAGGCGGCAGGCGGTGTTTCAGACGGGATCGCAGCAGCGAAGTGATCGGTTTTTCCGTCGCGCTGTGGAACTCGTCAGGAATGGGGTGTTGGGCAAACTCCACACAATCAAAGTGGGACAACAACCGGGCTATGCGCAACCGATGGGGGATTCCAAGGTGTCGGAGATTCCCAAGCAGCTCAATTATGATTTCTGGTGTGGGCCTTCTAAAGTTCTACCTTATATGCGTGCCCGACATCATCGCTGGTGGCGTGGGCACAGCGCCTACGGTGGTGGTGTCTTGATGGATTGGATCGGGCATCACAATGATATTGCACATTGGGCTTTGGGACTGGACAAGTCTGGCCCTGAAGAGGTCGAGGCCGTCGGCTGGACTTTTCCTGAGACGGAAATCTATGACACCCCCGTGCGCTACACGATCCGGTGCAGGTATGCGGGGGAAGTCACCAGTACGATTTCCAGTGATAATCGTGCGGGTCTGGAAATGATTGGTAGTGAAGGCTCGGTATTCGTGAATCGGGGCAAGTTACGGACATCAGACCCTCGCTGGGCAAAGCCGGATTTTGTTCCGGGGGCGATTCGAGTGACCGCTTCTGATGATCACATGGGGAACTTTCTAAGTTGTATTCGCAGCCG
>JAPOKD010000366.1 GCA_029977825.1 Planctomycetota bacterium
ACAAGCGATCAATTTCCTTGTGGGGCAATGTAATTGATCGCGATTGCTGACACGTTGTCTCCGTATCCTGCCGTGCAAAGTACTGGTGTTCTCTTCGCCACCGTGCGTTGCGCCGCCTAAGGATCGGACAAATATTTTAACCTGGAGCGTGAGTGAGGCGGGGCAGTCAAAGCCTCGCTCACGCCTCGGGTTGATTTCTTTTCGGGGTGAAACCCGCAAGCTCAGGTGAAACCCGCAAGCTCAATCGTGCTTGGTTGAGTCGGTCAGTCGCTAATCACGGTGCAGGTGCATGTTGCTGTAGCGACTCGCTTGCCTCTTGCGTTTCGGATTGTGCATTCAACAAATCCGATTCGTAGGCCGCGTTCCACAACATTGGCTTCCGCAGAAATGACTCCATCCTTGACCGGGCGCAGGAAATTGACCTTCATTTCGATCGTTGAGAAGTCCTCATTGTCCAGTAAAGTCCGGCCAAACGCGATTCCCATTGCTGCATCTGCCAGCGCGGCAATGGCACCTCCATGAACTCGCTGCATTGGATTGTGGAGGTGAGTTCCGCAGTTGAGATCAACTTGAGCCTCACCTACACCACCGGGTTGGACCTCGAAGCCAATGAGTTGGGAGATGGGAGCATTGCTAAAGCGATCAGGTGAGTGATTCAATTTGCTGTCTCGACGCGGCAGTTTGCAAAGGTGCTCTAGTAGCCGTACTGCAATCCGAAGTGAATCCCTTGGATGTAAAATGTCTCATATTGCATGTTGGGAGTGGGACGTGCAGGGTCATTTGGGGTAATGGAACTGCTGTTAACTGCTAGTTCTGGATCAATCGTGCCTGAGACTCTGACGGCATCGGTCATTGCGACCAGATGATATCCAAATGTTGCATCGAGTCTCGGTGTGATGCGATAGCCAAGCGATAGGTCCAATTCAGGAATCCAGCCGAAGGTGCGGTCAGACGTTGTGCCTGAATTGTTACTGTTCACGAGAAGGCCTTCATTCGTGATGTCAGTATCAACTCCAACCGTGGTGGATGTCATTCCACTGCGCTTGGCTATCCGATTGAGTGAGCCAAAGCCAAATTTGATTAGCGAGTTGAAAGACCAGCAACGTTCTGAATAGCGGGAGGCGAATCCAACTTGAGCTCCATGAAACTCGCTGATTGCATTGAATGAATCGTGCACATCGATAATCGTTCCAACCGGGACGGCGCCACCCGAGTCCAGATTAGTCAGGGTGCTGGATATCGAAAGATCCTCATCCAATCGCATGTATTGATAGCCGTACACCAAGTCAATCGTGCCGCCAAACTTGCCGTACATGAATTGATGAACTGAAATGTCTGCCCCCATCACGTCACTCGTCCCGTTCACGCTGATTCGTCCGTTTTCGCGAAGACCTGGGAATGCAATTAGCAGCGTGTCTTCGGTTGAGGACGGTGGAGTCACATTCAAGAATGGCCGTGCAATCACAGGTGTCTCATTCACATCGGTTTGAAAGTGAGTGGACTCACGACCTGAGAACCAGAATCGACCTACCAGAGCTTGGCATTCGCGATCATCCAGCCATGCGCCGATTGTGAAGCGACCACCCGCGCGGAGGTCAGTCAAAGTACGCTCCTCTCCGAACAGAATCTCAGTGCCCGGTTCGCCCAGTTGACCAGCGGTATTGGAATCGCTGTCGGGACCGGTCGTAACCAGTGGCGGTAAACGATCACCTTTACGCCACATCATCATCAGTTCAGCTGTCGCAAACCAACGGTCTGATCCAAAATGATCCGTGAAAACGGAGTGCCAGGCGTTTCCGCAATGACAGTCGAGCCCATCACAGCACATCGAATCACAACTCCAGAGATCGTTACTGCCGCATCCATCACATCCATCGCATGTCGCGTCGTGGAGTGAACTGAGAGGCTCCATAGCAATCGGTTCCGCCGCTTGATGCTGTTCAGCAGACAGGTCGGGCGATTCGATTTGCACTGGTTTTGGTGGGATCAACTTGATCTCCGTGTTACCAACTTGTTGGATCGTTGAATTGTGTTGATTCCGAACAGATATTGGTAATGCAGAGTCGAGGTCATCAAGCGGCAGCGGTTGCAATTTAGATAGCGGAGGAATCCCGGCTTTGATGGCCTGATCGTCTAGCCGGGTCTCGACTAATTGAGCCGACGTATCACTTGAAATTGGCCCGCTTGCCGAGGAATTGCCACTCGAACGCGGAAGCGTCTTTACTCTCTTGAATTCCCGAAATGCAAATTCACGATCGCTGGAAACAGTCTCATTCGGAACGCCAAATTGCTCGGGCTCGGACTGAACCGGCGTAATGACACGAGGCTGATAGACCGCTCGGTCCGGTTTCTTGCTACGTACCTGCGCGTGGACGATTGCTGGACTCAGGAGCAGACAAATGGGCAGGCACATTCGTGAGCAAAGCAATTGATGATGGAAGAAGCCAAGGAACGAAGTTTTCGTGTCCATCTTGATTCATTTATCGAGCGGAAGGTTTGGCAGGGGTGCGGGCGCACCTGATCCCGTTCTCCTTCTGTATCTTCGACCATGACGGACAATCCGGTTGAGTCGATTTGGTAAACTTTAATGATCGCGGTAAGTTTGTGTTTCACTGTGACCGTACCCCCGGTCACGACCTTACCTCGCTAGCGGAATTCGCCATCTTTTGAAACTTGCCAGATTTGCCCACTGTGAAGCTCAATGGCTGTTAACCAACCGCCGCCGTAGCAATAAGTATCAACACAAATCAGGTGCCCCAGATTCTTGATTTCACCATTTTTACTGGCTGTGTGACCCACGACAGCAACCTTACCGTTTAAATGCGGAGTGGGAACGAGATCATTAAGAGAGTGCCACCGCAGCATGTCAGCGGCTTGTTCGTCCAGCGGGATTTTGGGTGCGTACGCGGCATGGGTGAAGAAGTGCCCCGGTTCTTCGTGAAAATCAACAAGTGACGAAAAGAACTCCAAGTGCGACTCGGGCAGGAAATCGAGCGACCCAGCAAATTCATAGCTGTCGAGGGTATCAACCCCTCCATGCCTCAACCACATGTCGTGCGGTGTCTGGTGCTTCATCACCTCAAGCATCATTTCCTCGTGGTTTCCCATGAGGGCGACATGCCGGGTTTCTCCGCCCAGTTGTATTAGGCGATCGATCACACCACGTGAATCGGGCCCGCGATCAACGTAATCACCGAGCGTCACCAAGGTGTCCTCCGCCGTGGGTTGAATCGAGTCAAGCAGACGGTCCAGAGCGGTTTTGCAACCGTGGATGTCTCCGATAGCGATCAAACGTTCACTCATTGGGCTGTTGTAGCTCTTCAGGGGGGTGTGTCGTGGTTTGAAGTCACCGTTTTGCTGTGGACGCCTTGTTTTGAGCTGGTGGACTAGCCTTCATATCGTGTAACTGGCGGAAGATGCTAAAAGTAGAGCGGCTGTGGGGTACATCCATGGCGGCTGGCCGTTACAACTGTGAGTCAATTTTCGCAGGAACACGAAACTTAACCAGCTTCCAAGTTGAAAGTTTGTGTGGGTTGGGTGAAAATGTCTCGTTAGTGGGCGGTAAACACCGATTCCACTGAAAGCACCAATTTGGGTGAATTCCTCGTCAAAGGCAGCTAGCGATGTCAAGTATGACCCCTCCTTCTTCAGGACCAGAGTCCACTCAACCCACTGACGAGTTGTCTCAGGGTGCGGCGGGAAGCGTAGATGCCTGGGATGAGGCCGAATTGGAAGATGAGTCCTTGCTTGAGAATGAAGAGGCAACAGCTCTTATCGGTAGCATGTTGGTTCATCTGATCATCATTCTAACTTTGGCTCTTGTGCCGCTTCGTGCTGAGGTGGATGAAGAGGCTGTGGTTCTGGTTTCACCACCTGAGTACGAGCGTGAGAAGATCGAGACGATCGAGGAGATCACGTACAGCGAAGTTGAGCAGACTGAGGTGGGTGCCAACAGTGACGCCGAGATGGACATGGCAGAAGCTTCTGCTGCTGTCTTTTCAGACGAGGCCGAAATCCCAAATCCAGTAGAACTTGATCCAGCTGAGTTGGGCCAGATTCAGGTCAACAATATGTTTGAGGTGGCTGTCGCTCCCTTGGACAGACTGGAAGACTTGAAAGGGAAAGTTGGTCAGGGCACGCAGGGTGCAAAGGGTGCCGTTGACCGCCTGACTTTCGAAATTCTTCAATCACTGGAGGAAAGGCCCACGCTCGTGGTTTGGCTTTTTGACCAGAGCGGTTCATTGCATCGCCAGCGGCAAGAAATCCGTGATCGCTTCGAGCGTATTTACACTGAGCTTGGAATCGCCAAGGAAAGCGAAGTGGAAGCGTTTTCCAAGGATAAAGACGAACAACCTTTGCTGACTTCCGTGATCGGGTTTGGTAGCAACGTGACGCTTTACACGGAAGAGCCAACAGAGGATTTGGAGGAAATCAAGTCAATCGTCGACAACATTCAAGTTGACTCCACCGGTGAGGAGAAGGTGTTCAGCGCCATCACATCGGCCGCAGATAAGTACAAAGGCTTCCGGAGGATGCGGTCTGGGCGTGAGCCTCAACGCAATGTGTTGTTCGTCGTGGTCACCGATGAGAAGGGTGATGACGGAAACATGCTGGAGAAATCAATCAGCTCCTGTCGCAAATTGGCGATTCCGGTTTATGTGATCGGAGTACCTGCTCCTTTCGGTCGGGCACACAGCCTTGTCAAGTATGTCGACCCCGATCCAAAGTATGACCAGTCACCGCAATGGGCACAGGTCGATCAAGGTCCTGAAACATTCTTGCCCGAACGAGTGCAGGTGGGATTCACCGCGAATTTTGAGGCAGAGCCTGTAATCGATAGTGGTTTTGGACCTTATGCGCTGACACGATTGTGCTACGAGACTGGCGGTATTTACTTCACCGTGCATCCCAATCGAAATGTGAACCGCAAGGTTAACCGTGGTGAAATTGACCCCTATGCGGCGGACCTCAAATACTTCTTTGATCCAGTTGCAATGTCTCGGTATCGGCCTGACTACCTGTCACCGCAGGACTACGTGAACATGGTCAAGGCCAGCCCGCTGCGGCAGGCGTTGGTCAGTGCGGCTCAGATGAAGCCTGCCAGTGGTTTGGCTAGACCCAAAACACGATTTGTGAAGATGAGTGACCCTCAATTGGTGGGTGAACTTACCGCTGCCCAGCAGGATGCCGCGAAACTGGAGCCAACCCTGGTGAGAATGGCCCAGACGCTTAACCCGGGAATGAAAGTTCGGGACGAAGAGCAGAGCCTGCGATGGAAGGCTGGGTTCGATCTGGCAATGGGACGTGTTTTGGCCCAGAAAGTGCGCACTGAAACCTACAACGCGATGCTTGCCAAAGCCAAACGTGGAATGGCATTCAAGGATGGGAAGAACAATACATGGGAGCTTGCACCAAGCGAGGAAATCTCAGTTGGCAGTAAGTGGAAAAACGAAGCTGAAACGGCTACCGAACTTCTTAAAGCAGTAGCCAGTGAGCACAAAGGCACCCCGTGGGCACTGTTGGCTCAGCAGGAACTTTCGGTTCCGATCGGATGGAAGTGGGAAGAGTCGTTCACCGATCTTGCACCGCCTGCTAGTCGGGGGCCCGGGAATAACAACAACAACAACAACAACGTTCCCCGCCCTGCACAGGACGACAAGGCACGCATGTTGAAGAAGGTTGTGAAGCGACCTGTACCTAAGTTGTAGCCGAGAGGTTTTGATTGCAGCACATTCTTTGTGGCGGTTGGTGTATTGCACTATCCGCCAGGTTGCTGTCTGACCTCTGAACCGCTGAGCGTCGTGTAGACAGCGGTCGACATTCGCTTCTCTCTGCGTTTTGTCTAAATGCCATCCTGGTTAACCAGATCGCTGTTTTGCAGTCAGTGTCTGGTCAGGTGTGGGGCCCGGCCTGGCGGGTAAGCCTGTTGCTCATCGGCAAGGCACTGCTGACTACCGAGCC
>JAPOKD010000452.1 GCA_029977825.1 Planctomycetota bacterium
GATTCCCAGCACCAGATTCCCAGCACCAGATTCCCAGCACCAGATTCCCAGCACCAGATTCCCAGCACCAGATTCCCAGCACCAGCACGATCACTGACAGTTGGCACTGAACCCCACAAACTTCAACGCCACCCAATGGCTCAGAAACCGAGTCCACCGGGTGCGGACATCGACACAATGCAAATTCAGGCCAGTCCATCGCAAATTGGTCTGGCAAGGTCCTCAGCTTCGCATTAGCTCCATTTCACGCGACCGCGATTTCTGTCCACTCTTTTTCTTAGAGCGACTTCAGATATTCAATCAGGTCAGACGCTTCCGTCTTTGACAAGTCGCCTTCCCCGTTGACGCGTCCGGGGCTGTGCAGGTCGTTCACAACGCGATTCAGATCCCGAGCCCGCCCGCTGTGTAACAACCGAACCTTGCGATAGACGCCAACTAAAGAGGGCGTGTTGTATCCCTTGTACGCATCTTTTTCGGAACCCAATCCGACATCATGAATCTGACCATCGGTAAACCTTGGTCCGTTATGGCAGTCCGCACATCCTGCTTTCTGGCTGAAAAACACTTTTTTTCCACGTCTGGCTGCCTCAGTCAGCGATCCGTCAGCCGCACGAAAAGGATTGGGTGGCGTCTGAAGTGTACCTAAGTACGCGATTAAAGCCTGCTTGTCCTCAGCACTGGGAGCCTCACCTTGCATGGTAGAGGTGATCGATTTCTCCATCGCCTCAGTCATATTCCGTTGCCAACCGTGCCATGTCCATGGAAACGTATGTACCACATCATGCAGCGGCAACACGGTCTTCAAACTCATTTCGGTTCCATCGTTCCATGTATCCATGGGCCGTGCATTCGTACCACCTTCCTGGTGACAGGAATGGCAGCTGTACCATTGATCGAGGCTACGTTGCCCATCGTAGAAAATCTCCATTCCTTTTCTGGCGAGCGTTTTCTCAGTTGGACCACCGAGATCGATCTCCGTCGTGATCGTGCGGGTTGGAAGGTCAATCACCTGAACTGCATTGAGTAGATAATTCGCAACGTACAGAGTTCTGCTGTCATCGGACATGCACAGTCCCATGGGCCGCCCACCCACACTCATGCGATCGAACAGATCACGGTTGTGTTGAAGTTTCCTGTCGATCAAGTCGCCTGGACCGCCCTGTGCGATGAAAGGCATTTCGGCAAGCTTGTAAATCAACAGCTCATGCGTTCCCGCAGCTGATGCGACCAACCATTCCTGATCATTACTGATGACCAAATCGTGCGGGTCGGCAACTGCCCGTCCAGGCACATCAAGCGATATCGCCTCTCGATAGGAGGGCCCGTCCAGCCGGACTCTGCCGATGCGACTTGCCAGCACCCAGCCCCGCCGAATGTTGCCGACCGTGATCGGGTTTGTGCGATATACCATCCAGGTGAAATAGGCATATTTGCCATCAGCAGAAGTACGCATCTGTCCGAGGTTGGTACCGTTTGCGAGCGGTTCCTCGTAAAGCGTTTCCCCCGTAGCCGTATCGATCACTGAAATATCAGAATCACCGCCATTGCCTACTGCTAAACGCTTACCATCGGGCGATAGAGTGAGGTAGCGGGGCCACTGCCCCGATTCAATCCTGCGAACCACGGACAATTTCGCCAAATCAACCTCAGCAATTTTGGCATTGGCGACCTGACCGACATAGACTCGCGTGCCGTCAGAAGTAACTGCGATCCCAGCAGGATCAAATCCAACATTCACATCACCTTGATGCACCAGCTTACCCCCATCCACTTCAAACAGTTGCAACAGGCCTGACCACTGGGCTGTCAGCAGGACTGTTTTGCCGTTGGGTGTAAATGCAATATCAACCGGATAGTCGCCACAAGGAAGTTCCCCGACGAGTTCTCCAGCCGCGGTATCGATCAAAGAGACAGTGTTCGCGACCTGATTTGCAGTCACTAACCAGCGGCCATCCGGCGAAAGTGTCAGGTCAACCGGCGACCGATCGAGCGTTTTGGCACGCGTCTGTCGCGAAACCTGCGTTTCTCGGGTTTCGGTCACATAGACCCAATCAGACCGTTTTTGAACACCAGGATCGCCACGATGATCGTTGGTCAATGCGGTGGCGTCACCGTGCACCACAGGCTGTTCGCCTGACGCGGCGTGCAGTCCTGGCAGCGACTCCCTGAAGGAGCGTTCCCCGAATTGCTGGGATCTTAATGGCTGGGAGCTCGATGGCTGGGAGCTCTCTGGCTGGGAGCTGGCCACCCCATCGTGGCTCAGTTTGGTTAGCCTGCCAGAAAGTTTCGGTGAACGCATGTCACCACTGATTCCCCCCAGCAGAGTTAGAGCCCAGACACCGAAAATTGAAAGCATTCCGGCCGCGATCGCGGCTTTGACAGGGTGTCGCCTCATAGTCAAATACTCAACAGTGTCATTCGGGCAGTAATTTTTCGGATTGTGCGATGACATCTTCCGCCCGCCCTATTTTCGCAGGCGAGCGTTCCTCGTAGCATACCGTTGTAGGCCGTCTGGCAATAGATCGCACATCGCGGTAGCCATTGGCTTATACTCTTGTGACCAGTCGCCACAGTCGGCGATTGAACCTCCTACCTCCCATAAGGACATACCGTGAAGAATCTCTTTGTACTCGGCCTGGGTTTATGCGTCGCGTTGGTCGTCAGCGGAAACGCCATGGCGGAGAACGCAGTAAAGAGTGGTCCCCAGCAAGGGGACCGTCTTGGAGCTTTCTACGTAACCAAAGTTTGCGGCGCTGACAGCGACGGAGTGAGCACAGGCCAGAACCTTTGCTACCGGTGTAAAAATGGTTCACGACCTCAAGTGATCGTGTTCACTCGGTCAACCGATCCAAAGGTTGCCGAATTGGTGAGCAAGCTTGACAAAGCTGTCGCCAACAACGAATCCTCAAAGCTGCGTGTATTCGTCAATCTGCTCGGCGAAGACAAGGAAGATCTGGCTGACGAGGCGAAAAAATTTGCTGCAAGTAGCAAAGCGAAAAACGTTCCGTTTGTCGTTCCAAACGAGTTCGAGAATGGTCCAGACAATTACGGCATCAACGCCAAGGCTGCTGTCACCATCACACTGGCTAGTGATTCGGGCGTCAAAGCAAGCTATGCTGTGACCGATGCTAAAGACTTGAACGTGAAAAAGGTCATGGGTCAGTTGAAGCAAATCCTCAACTAAACATGCTTGGTGGTAAAGTTACCACCATTCGAAGAGAGCATAAGAAGCTTGGTGTTGCACGGCAGCATCAAGCTTCTTTTATGTTCTTCTCGAACACGGTTACACAAGCGAGCTGTTTGCAGTCCAGGGGATCGTATCAAGCCGCTAGCGGTCACTGTTCAGGCAGCACGACGGATATCAACCGACGCAGAAACTTTGCTACGACCACCTAAACTGGCAGGGCCACCGATCGCGTCAATTGCTAGCTCAAACTGTCCTAGCTCCCGTACCAAACGCCTGAGTCTTTGAGCGGTGATCACGTCTGAGCTCATCCTGACCTGAGACAGTAGTTCCTGGACCTCGCTCAAGGTCATACTCAACACGACTTCTTCGGGTGTTGCCGGGAGCTCTGGGTTCGCATTTCTCTGGTCATCTGCATGATTTTTCACGATGCCCCTCGATTCAATACTGGCGACCCAGTGAAATGATGGGCACGCGCCGCCTTTTCGTTTGATGAAGAAACCGCGCTTTTTTATCGAACAAACTTCGTTGAGTTGTTGATCGAAAACAGTGGTGCTGCGACAAACCGTGTCAGAATGTGGAAAAGCCGGCAGAATACGACGATTCTACGGGGTACAGTGAGCAGCAGAGTGTTTTGCAAGCATGAGAACTGGCTCATTCGCGAAACTTGTATCCAATCCCTCGCACAGTCTCAATCAAGTCTGCGGTTTCGCCCATTTTTTTCCTTAAGGCTCGGACGTGAACATCGATTGTCCGATCCAGCACCATGGTGTCTTCGCCCAACGCTGCATCGACAAGCTCAGCGCGAGCAAATGCCCTCCCGGGTTGCCGAATCAGCGTCTCAAGCAATTTAAACTCGCTTTTAGTCAGATTCAGTGGCTCGTCATTCACCGTGGCAATGAAACGCCTGCGATCCACTTTGACGCCTTGATGCAGCACTTGTTCAGTATGTTCTACCACGGGTTCGCGCCGCCTCAACAACGCCTTCAGCCGCTGCAGCAGCACCTTGTAGCTTTCAACTGGCTTGACCACATAATCGTCTGCTCCCATGGCGAACCCAACCATCTGATCGGATTCCTCTCCCAGTGCGCTCAGCATCAAGATCAAGGTATCTTTGGTACTGGGTTCATTCCGAATCAGCCGACAGACTTCAATGCCACTGAGACTTGGCAGATCAACATCCATGATGATGACATCTGGCAGTGTCAACTTCGCCAAGTTGACCGCTTCACCACCGTCACCGGCTCGGGAAACCTCGTAGCCGGCACGCTGAAGTTGATACTCCAACGTATCGGCAAGCGGTGCATAATCCTCAACGATCAGGACCTTTGTTGTGGTCATCGTTATTGCCGAAAAGGTATGAAAGACCCGCAGCAAACACATCACAGCGGGCGAGAGCCAGAGACACAGATTTAACTTGAATTGCCTTCCATGAAACACCCCTGAACACGTTAATATTCCGTTAAGAAGGCGTGTTGTTTCGCAGGCATGTTCGCGACTGACCTCCCCCTATTCAGGCTCTTCCGCCAACAAATCCTTATCAAACGTTGGCAACAAGACTTCAAACACGGCCCCCTTGCCGCTCGCACTTCTCACCCGAACCTCGCCCGACATCGCCACCGCCAGATTTTTAACCAGAGCTAAGCCGATTCCGGTTCCTCCGTCCACCGTTTCACGACTCTTCTCAACCCGATAGAACCTTTCAAAAATCCGCTCCTGCTCACTAGACGGGATTCCTACACCATTGTCGCTGACTTTCAGTTGGATAAATCCGTCAACGATTTCGGCTTCAACGTCAACCGTACCACCGCTCTCCGTATAACGTACGGCATTACTGATCAAATTATTGACAATCGTCACGGTCGCCTCAAAATCAGCGAATGCAATTGCCTCCTTGCACCTATCCTGCTTCGGCCATCTAAGTTCTATACCTTTGTGATCCGCAACTGGCTGATTGGTAAGCACTGCTTCCTGAATACACTCCGCAACAGCCACGGCGCCGAACTGAAAGTTCTTTTTCCCGGATTGAGCGCGAGCAAGTTCCATCATGTCGGCCACC
>JAPOKD010000903.1 GCA_029977825.1 Planctomycetota bacterium
TGGAGTGATGGATTGGCGCGTTTTTACGCTGGGGTCGGGCGAAGTCTGGAAGTAGATCTCGATGTTGAGGAAATCAGGAATGCCCGGCCCAAAATGGCCAAATTGTTGAGGACTGCTCGGGAACAGGACGAATCTGGCAACTGATGGCTGCGAGGGCGTGGCGGTTTCCCTGTTTGGCAGTCTCTGACGCAACTGGTTTTTGTGGGTAAGATATCGGGCGGGAAGCAGGGATAAACCTGCTTCCATGTCACTGCATATCCATTCCGGAAGAGACCATGTTGTTTCAATGCCCGCCATCTACCCAACGCTCAGCCAGCTTTGCGGTCCTCTGTTTCCTTCTTTCATTGTCTTGTAATTCAACTGCCTATTCGGCAGATAAGAAGAATCAGGCCACACGGCCACCGAATATCGTCTACATCATGTCGGATGAATTGGCGTACTACGAGTTGTCGCACATGGGCAACGAGAGGCTTCGCACTCCCAATATCGACAAAATGGCGTCCGAGGGTATCCGTTTTACCCAAGCACTTGCTGCGGCGCCAGTGTGCGGGCCACTGCGAGCATGCATGATGACAGGCAAGCATATGGGGCACTGCTCGGTGCGGGACAATCCCGGTGGTACGCCGATCCGGGCCGGGGAACCGACCATCGCAAGCATGCTAAAGCAACGTGGTTATGCGACGGGCGGTTTTGGTAAATGGGGTGCCGGTGGTCGAGGTTCCACAGGTGTTCCCGAGGATCATGGCTTCGATGATTTCTTTGGGTATTACGATCAGGTACACGCTCATTCTTTCTATCCGCCTTACCTGATTCACAACAGTAAAGAAGTGCCATTGGCAGGAAACGACGGTGGTCGCAGTGGAGATACCTATTCAAACTACGAAATCATGAAACGCGGTTTGAATTTTATTCGCGAAAATAAAGATCGTCCGTTCTTCTGCTATTTTCCGATCACTCCGCCCCATGGCATGTATGACATTCCAGCGGATGATCCAGCGTTTGATGCGTATGAAGATGATGCATGGTTCAACGATCCGAAAATTTCGCAGGATGTTAAAAACTATGCGGCGATGGTGACGATGGTTGATAATGATTTGAAAACCATTCTTGATTTGCTCCGTGACCTTCAGTTGGAAGACAACACCATTGTTTTCTTCACGGGTGACAATGGCGGGCAGGATCGATTCCGGAGCAATGAACATCCAAGAGGCTATTTCGGTCCCAACTTGAATCCGCGAACTGGTGTTGAATTTCGCGGCGGCAAAGGAAACCTGTATGAGGGTGGACTGCGAATTCCCTATCTGGTGCGTTGGCCGGGAAAAATAAAGCCGAATACCGTGAGTGATTTGCTGTTCAGTCAGGTTGATGTCTTTCCGACACTGGCAGAGTTGGCTGATGCAAAAGCTCCCGGGGATCTTGATGGAATGTCCATTTTGACAGAATTGGTTGGTGAGGACGTTACTGGGCACAAGCAGCAACAGCACGATTTTTTGTATTGGGAATATGGAAGTCAGACCGCAGTCCGGATGGAACAGTGGAAAGCGATTCGGGTTCGTAAAGATGGTGCCTGGGCTCTCTATGATCTTGCCAAGGATATAAGTGAAACGAAGGATCTGGCCAGTGAGTATCCCGAGGTTTTGGGCAAGATGATTGCTCATGCTGATGCTTCACATGAGCCTTGGAAAGCTGGATCTTTCTTCACCAAGGAGTTGCAGGAGCGGGACCGTGCGGCCAAGTTTGGATCAAAAGGCAATCCAAATGACTCTGCTGGCAAGGTGAATACGATCACGGCCAAAAATTTAATCCCTGCCAGACAGATCAAAGTGTTGCGTTTCAGCAGTCAGAACGAAAGTAATGGGAAGTTGGCCGTCAACGCAGTGGATGGAAACCCGCGTACTGTGTGGCATTCACGTTTTGATAGTGGCGTCGCCGCACCACCTCACGAGTTGGTGCTCGATCTGGGCGCGACCTACGAAGTTAGCGGTTTTCGCTATTTGGCGCGGCAGGATAGTGGCTGGAACGGCGCTTTTGGGAAAGCAGACTTCACCGTCAGTAATTCACCCCAGGACTTTGGTGATCCAAATGTGGTTGCTGAATTCATGAAGACCAAAAAGTCGCAGGCTGCCGATTGCACAAAACCGGTAGCGGGGCGTTATGTTCGCGTCCGGTCAATGAAAGAGGTCAATGGAAGCCCATGGGCGTCAGCTGCGGAAATCGGGATTGTTGGTAAAAAGCCAAAGTAGCTCACAGAGTGCTACCGCTGTATAAGCATGTCCGTTGAACTGTGTTGACTGTTCTGCGGTTAACATCAACGACTGATTCCGCTGCGAAGATCTTATTTGATTACGGAGAGACACGCGTGTTTCGAAATGTTTTGATAGTTGCGGCGACAGTGACCGGAATGTGCTGGCAAGCAAGCCTTGCCGCACAGGACGACCCGCAAACGCCTGAAACGCTGACTGTAAAGCTCAAGCGTGAACTGGCGGCTGTCTTAGCGAAAGATGCCAGAGAAAAGGGAAACTCGGTTCAGGGTGCGATTCTGTTTTCGCAGAAGAAATTCAATTGTGTTGGCTGCCACGCGCAGGGTGCAACGGATCTACTGGGGCCTGACCTGACACGCATCGGGACCGATGTACCTGACACCCATTTTGTGGAAGCGATTCTTGTGCCTTCCAAGGCGATTCGGAAAGGTTATGAGACCGTCAGCATTCTTGACGTCGATGGGCGCGTTGTGAAGGGACGCATCGTGGATGAGTCGCCAA
>JAPOKD010000279.1 GCA_029977825.1 Planctomycetota bacterium
GACTGGACTGCAGCCGGAGGATACCGTCGTCCACTACACCACTGACGCGGGAAATGTTGAGGTCGCGGCGAGTAACAAGGTTTGCCTGTACGCGCCGCGTTTTCTGTCGGTGCGAAAAATCACTGGGGCATTGGCCGGCGGACGCGCGATTGGTGCAGCTCAATTCGATAAGCCCTTGGGTACCAATCGGCTTGACCAGCCGCTACCGCGCCTGACGATGACGGACAGCGTCGAACTGGCTCATGCAGATGTAGCACGAAAAATCGACGCCATGCGGGAACGAGTTCGAGGTGTTCCTGTTGATTCCGTTCTGCAATTGGAGCAAGCCAGTGACGTGATGGCGGCGCTCGTCGGTTTGACAATCGACCAGCTCAACCAGTTGCAGGATGACGAAAAGGCGATGCTGGAGCAATTTTCATTGGCAGCTATCTCCTGGGCATTGGACGAGTGTGTTGAGGCTACCATTGAAGACTTGAAGGCACCTTCGTTGGTTCGAGACGAGTCATTGCAGGGCCTGACGATTTATGAGTTTCCCGAGGCGGGCCGGTTGCGAATCCATAAAATGGCGGACCGCACTGATGCAAAACCAGGCGAAATCGTGAACTTCGCGATTCGTGTCGAAAATGTTGGTGATGCCCCCGTAGATCGCGTCGTGCTCACCGATAACCTCATCACTCGCTTGGAATATGTCGAAGGCAGTGCTACTTGCAGTGCTGGTGCAGAGTTCCTGCCAGTCAAGAATGATGGTCAGTCACTTCGCTTGCAGTGGAAGTTGACCGATGTGCTCCGGGTTGGTGAAAGTGCAACCATCCGCTTCAAGTGCAAGGTTCGCTAGGCTGTCGGTTGCACTCTGGAATTCCCGTTCGTGGAATGGCATGCTGTCGTTCCATAGATTCTGAGGACCGGATTTAACACAGCGGGTCATCGTAGAACGGGGCATGTCTTGTGATTGCGCACAAGTCCTGACGCGGGCGTTCCACGTACTGATGGGGATGTCAGGGGCAAAAAGGCCCTGCGCAACTGTTTCCTGCGTTTGCCTTCCGAACAAGTGTGGTGTCGCGTTACCGCAAGGCCCGGGTTGGCGGTCAATCGTCAGAGGCAGGCGAAAGTTGAGTTGACAAGGCCATGCTCGCGTTTTGCACCGCTGTTGAAGCACAAACAGTCCACCCATCTGGTTTATTTCCCGTGTCCCCAAAAATACCGAGTGCTGGCAAGGTGGAGGCCAAGGGGGAGTTCGTACGCGCTGATTCGCGGTATTCTCGCGCAGCCTGCGGTCATTCAGAGTCCGTTTGTGATGCACAGCCCCGCAGGTGGGCTTTGATTCTGGTGGTTCCTTTTGCTGTTTTGTTGTTGATCGGATCATGCAGCGTCATTGGTGGTGCACTGTTAATGCCAGCTATCTCCGATTTTTCATCCACCGCTCGAAAAACCCAGGTGGTCCAACAAATGGAGAAGATTGGCAATGCTCTAAACGCTTATCGTCTGGTTCATGGTTACTACCCCGCTTCTTATGCAAAGGTTCAGGGTGGACAGGCTGGTTGCAGTTGGCGGGTTATCATTGCATCGCATTTGGCGGGGGTGGATGCATCGCGTCTTCCTGATGCGTCCGAAAGTTGGGACTCATCGGACAATTTGAACTTGGCGTTGAGCATTCCCCGCGTCTTTGTCTCCCCATTGGTATCGGCACCGCCAACAGCAACCGAAACACATGTTTTTGCAGTCATGCATCCTCTAAGTGCAATATTGCACCCCGAGTGTGAGCGGGAGAGAACACGCTGGGGTGACGCTGTTGGTAATCACTCGCAAAAGAAAATACTGGCGGTCTATTTGCCAAATCACACCGCTCACTGGGCTGCACCTGTAGACATGACGCCAAAACGACTGCAAGATGAGGTGTCGACGATCACACCTGATAATCCCGTTGTTTTTCTTTTCAGCGATGGCAGCATCATTTCCCTTGAAAAATCCATGACGCCTTTTTTGCTGAATGATATCCTCAGCGGACGTGACCAATAACGATGTGACCAATCACGCTGACAGTGGAATTCAATAACTGGTACCAAGTATCGGACTGATGGAGCCAATCATGCGCTGGAATCCACGACAGACAACCTTTGTGAACAGGGTTGCAAATACTGGATGTTGTTTCTTGTTGTTATGCGTTGTTGTGTTGTCCGTCGGTTGTAGGGAACGGTATCGAGAAGATTTAGACTATTCATATGGGGTCGAGCAGACATGGGCCATTGATGAGATTGCTGATGGTGAGTTTGTTCAATTCGAGTCCGTTTTCTGGGAGTCGGATGACACGATCTCGCTGCGTAAGCTGATCGCAGGTGAAGCAATCGCATCGGGACGTGATGTGCTTGAGATTGGAACAGGCACCGGACTGATTTCAGTACTTTGTCTGGCAAACTCTGCCAAGTCGGTGGTTGCGACTGATATCAATCCCGCTGCTGTGGCCAATGCTTCCTACAACGCAGCGATGCTGTGCCCAGGTCAATCTCTGAATGTACGTCAAGTTGATCCTGCCAGCCCTGGGGCGTTCGCAGTGATCGGCGACGACGAGAAATTTGATTTGGTTATCTCAAACCCGCCTTGGGAAGATGGTACGGTGGAACGGCTAGCAGATCATGCTTTCTATGATCCGGGTTTTCATCTGATGGATACGTTGCTTGACGGTCTGCCTTTACATTTGAAACCAGGTGGACGCTGTTTGCTGGCCTATGGCAATGTTCAAGCGATCAAACGCCTGATCTCTGAAGCAGAAAAACGTGGCTTTGCCGTGAAGGTGCTGGATGACCGAGATCTGGATGGTCTTCAAGTCAATTTTCTGCCCGGGATGTTATTGGAAATTCGCCCTCCCACTGTGTGGCAGAAAGTTGAGGATGGAGAATTCAAGTCATCAAGTGAAGCCAAGCCGGCGTCGGGGGATGATAATGGTGAGTCCATGCCGGGAAAAACGTCCGAGCGTGATGTGCCTGAATCTGACGCCGCGGCAGCGAAAACTGGGGTTTCTGGCCACGTTCACTAGCCAAGTGTCGAGTCAGGTGGCTACGAAAACATGTTCCGTTTTCCTCAACGAACACCATGGCGTCATCGGGGCGCCGGCTTGTAGTTGCATGTGACACAGCCGAAGAGTCAAGCTTGAATAGCCCATGTTTGCTGGTGTCCTCAAGCATTTGCTGAGCAGTTTTCTACGCTTCAGCAAGCACTTGCTGAGTCTGAGTTCTTGTCTCCGGAACTGCTAATCTCGTCGATTGTATTCTTGACACTCACGGTCGTGAGTAACGGTGCATGCGAGGCTGTGCTGGATCCTGTGGTGAGATTGGCTGATGTTGCACCACTGATTGCGTGTTGGCCAGATAAAAAAAGAAACCCTTATTTGGCTTGCGAACGCTACTCAATGGTCAGTAATATAGGGGTAGTCTCACGATGTCGTTATTCCTTGTTTATTCTGACCGGAACTGTTACCGGTCACGTTGTGGGACACCTTCCACGCGAGCACTTAATAGATGATCCACTACATATGTGATCGTTGTAAGCGCCAGATCAACACCGATAGTCAAACGCGGTTCATCGTGCAGATTGATATTCAAACTGCTTCCAGTGACTTGGAACCTGAATTCGAGGACGATGTTGACCACCTCAACGAATTGCACCAGATTCTGGAGGGGATGAATGAGCCGGTGGTCGAGTCGGATGAAGCAGCGGAGACGAGTCACCACGGCCGGTACGATCTTTGTCCCGAATGCCATCGACAATTCCTGAAGAATCCGCTTGGGCGTGATGCAGTTCTTGCTCTCGGTTTTAGCAATAACTGAGATTGTCGTGTTTTGAAGTCGGCGAGCCCATTTTCATTCAACGATTCATGCAAGCCTTGGCACACTTCTGACAGCACGCGAGTTCAGTGGCATTCGTCTGCGGATTATTTATTGATCGGTTGTTCATTCAATCTTGTGAATGACTCCTGGGCATCCGAGTAGTCGAGTGCTGCCAGTCGGCATGGCATCGGAAGCTTTCGGATTTCAGAGTCGAGGTATGGGTCCACTTGGTTTAGCATCAGCCTTTCTAATACGGCACTGACAGTACTGGGTTTTTCGAAATCCATCTTTGTCGCCATTTTTCGCAGCAGTCCCGATAGGGAATTTTTGGCTTTGGATGCTGCTTCTTCTTCGATCCTGCTGCGAAGTTGATGCTCGGCCTGCGCCATTCGGCGAGCGACCTTACGTGCGTGAGCGTCATCCGAACGATAAACTGCGACGACAAAATTTGCTGAGCCGAGAATCTTGGTGGATTGTTCCCAATTGGCAAATGATTTGTGCTCCGACTGCGCGACGACTGAGATGTCGATCAGTCCTGTTCGCCACGTGCTGGGAACGTCCAGCACCAGCTGGAATGTTTTTTGACCTTCAAGAATCTGTTGGGCGGTCCACCGCAGTTTGAAGTAGACGCCAGTTCCGCGATTGATCGTTCCCGCAGCTGTTACTGCATGGACGGGAGCGATCCGGTCGAATTGCAGTGAATCAATGTTCTTTCTTGTGTGGTCTGCACCGGCATTACCGCGCAAGCTTGATAAGTAGTCACCGTTCACACCCACACCTAGTGACTGTTGTTTCTCTTTTGATTGTTTGACTTGGATATGCGTTGCGATATCTGAGCCGGTTTCCGTGCGGGGACTGTAGTCAATGATGGACGCAAATTGTCCGCGCGGCTCGCAGCGTACAAGCCATTGGTCGATGCGAGCTTTCTCCGGAGAGCTGATCATCGAAGATAGTTTCAGCTCAACTTGCAATAAGACTCTGTCATTACCTGATTCAACGACTTGTGCTGCGATGCTGGGCGGCATGTCGAAATGCACGACAGAGTGGCTGTCGGCTGCAACGCCAAGGGTGTTTGAATGGGGCGTCAAAATTGCAATCAACAAAAAGTAGATGCGAAATTGCATGGGGTTCCTTTTCTTGGCGATACAGGATGCATCGATTCACTCACAATGGAAAACAGGCCGGCTCCTCCGGTTGCGAATCGTCAGGCCGATTTGCAGGCATTCCATCCTGGAAAGGAACGTGCAGAAACTGTGAGAAGACTGGTGGCGTATCAGCTTCGGTTTTTCCGCAGCAGCAGAAAAATAACCTGTCATGTTGCCTGGTCAATTTCTGCACTGCGGTAAGCGAGGCAGAAATGTGTTGGTTGCAAACTGTCTGGCGGGGTGTGAAACAGAATCGCAGGACAATTGAAAATCAGGTATTTCAATCGTGAAACATCGATCAACTGTGCATTCGAGGAAGTTCGCTACCTTCAGTGAGAATTAGGGATTCTTCTGCAGACAGTTGGGCCAGACGGGAGCGTACGGCTTGCCGGGATGTGAAGTGTTCGGCGAGACGCACATAGGTTGTGTGGTGTCGTGCCTCGCTTTCAAACAGACCGGCATAGAAATCGGCGAGGCTGGGGTCTCGTTCACGCACATGCTCACTGAGTAAGCTGAAACGCTCGCAGCTTCGAGCCTCGATCAAGGAGGCAACGAGTAAGCGATCAACAGCCCTTGCGGGTTCCTTGCTCCCTACCAAGGCATTCAACTTGCGACCATAGGGCCCAGCAGCAAGGCGACGGAACTGGATTCCACGTTCGTCAAGCAAACATAGAACCATTTCGAAATGTTCGAGTTCTTCTTCGACGATGCGAGTCATTTCGCGGCACAAGTCGCGGTTCTCGGTGTACGAATTCATCAAATTCATGGCCGTAGTTGCGGCTTTGCGTTCGCAGTGGGCATGATCAATGAGGATTTCATCCAAGTGCTGATCAACCTGATTCAGCCATTGTGTTGTCGACTCGGATTTTAGATGAAGCATGGGACTTCTTATTGTGCAAAGAGTGCCTTGGCGAATGCTGCGGCATCAAAGGCAGCGATATCATCAACACCCTCTCCGAGTCCAACGAACTTGACGGGGAGTTGGAATTTCTCGCGAATTGGCAGGATCACTCCACCTTTGGCGGAACCGTCAAGTTTTGCGAGCACGATACCTGTGCATCCTGCTGCGTCACTGAAACCTTGGGCCTGACTGATTGCATTCTGGCCCGCTGTGGCATCGAGGACGAGTAGTACTTCATGAGGGGCCGTGTCAATTTTCTTTTCAACCACGCGTCGAATCTTTTCGAGCTGTTGCATCAGGTTGACCTGAGTTTGTAACCGCCCTGCAGTGTCAATGATCGCAATGTCCGCACCGATTGATAAAGCCTTGTCTACCGTCTGGTAGGCCACACTAGCAGGATCGGCTTCTGGCTTGCCAGTTACGATTTCACACCCAATACGGCCCGCCCAAACCGTGAGTTGTTCAACGGCAGCAGCCCTGAAGGTGTCGCCGGCTCCCAAGACAACCTTACGGCCTGATTGGTGCAGATGATTTGCGAGTTTACCAATGGAAGTGGTTTTACCACTGCCATTGACTCCAACGACCAGGATCACGGTAGGACCTGATTCAGTGTACTGAATTCCCGTTGCTTCCTGCGCCAGCATGGTTTGGGTTTGTTGTGTGATCGTATCCAGCACCTCTTCCAGCGATACGACTCTGGCTCTCAGGCGGGTTGCGACGTCATCACGGATGGCTTCTGCAGAAGCAACTCCCATGTCGGTCCGAATCAACCTTGAGAAAAGTTCTTTCAGAAAATCGTCGTCGACCAAGGTGCCTTCTGCTTTGAAAAGGTCTCGAATATCGGTGCTGAGTGCCTGCCTCGTCTTTGAGAGTGCGCCCCGCATTTTTGAGAACAGGCCGCCTGACGCTGGCTTGGGCTCGGACTTTGAACTCGATGCTAAGGTCTTGGATTCATGCTCGGGCTGTTCCATCTCCCCTTGGGTTTCAGCCGCAACCGGGGCAGACTGATTCGTGGACGGGTTCTCGGACGTTTCATCGGAAGTTGCCGATTTCTGCCCTACAGCATCATCTTCCTTGTTTTTTTTGGACCGCCAAAACGCCATCGAAAAGCTCGTCTCGAGTCGAGGAATCACACACTGCCAGTCCCGCGGACCAGTCAAGTAGCAATTCTTACCTATCACCGGCCAATCGGGTAGGCCGACGGTAAACGGTAAATCGGCAAGGCGTTGTAAATCAACGTTTCCAGTAACCATCGAAAATGATGCTTGAGATCGGGAATCACCTATTGACATCATTTCTTGCCAGTTTCCC
>JAPOKD010000185.1 GCA_029977825.1 Planctomycetota bacterium
CACATCCAGCCAGTGGCGAGCCCAGTGTTCACCGTAATGAACGGAACCCAGAAGCCTTTCCACGAGACGCTCGTACGCGTTTGGAGCTTTGTCGCTAAGGTAATCACTGACCTCATCTTGTGTAGGAGGTAGCCCTGTCAGTGTGTAGGTGATCCGGCGAATCACCGATCTTCTGTCAGCGCGCGGCGATAAGCTCAGGCCCTGTTCGGTGAGTTGCTGTTGGATAAACGCATCGACAGGTTGAGTGAACTGGTCCGTTCCCTTCTTATCAATGCCGGGTATGCTGTGGCTCGGAATTTCAGACGTTGCCGTTTCCGGTATCGGTGGTTGTTGAACTGGTCGGAAGGCCCAGTGACTGTCTGACCTCTTTGCTGTATTCCCAAGATTTGTCGGTTCACTCTTCTTGGGCCACTCTGCGCCCCGCTGTATCCACTTTTCAAAATCACGAATCACAGGTTCAGGCAATTTCTTCTTTGGAGGCATTTCGTAATCGCCAGTATGCCGGATCGCCTGAATCAGCAGGCTGTCGTTGGGGTTGCCCGGTATCAGGGCTGGACCGGTGTGACCACCCAGTAGGAGTGCCTCCCGGTGATCCAGCCGCAAGCCGCCAGACTGTTTGCTGCTGCCATGGCAACTTTGACAATGTTCGGTCAATACAGGTCTGATTCTGGACTCAAAAAAATCTTCTGCGGTGTCGTTGCCGTTTACAATGTCGCTGCAGAAAAGAGTGGGTCCAACTGCAAGGTATGTCCAGACAGCAAGACGCCAGGCAATCGGGCGGATGAGTACAGTTGGTTTTCTGGATGAGCCAGGGTGAGGCATCGGAAGGCTTCCGATTTCGGCGTGGGGTGGGGGTTCAGAAGATTATCTGCTGTTCGACGGCTTACTTGTGCTGCAACCCCGGTATTCTACTGCCTGCTGAACGCGAGCAGGAAGCCTTGTCACGTTTGCAAACACAAAATGCGAGCTGACGTGAGTACCAAGAAACATTGGACGGGTTACCAGAAAGGCTGCAGTGTTGCCGATGCAACTGATTTTAACCGTTAGTGCGGTCTGACACAGCGGAAATGCAATGGTTGATTTAGCTCCGAGATTATTAGTGAGGTGTGCGATGCATCGCTGTATTTTGAGTCTTTTCAGTTTGCTCTGGGGTTTTTCTTTGACCTGCACGGCGCAGAACTTGGATCTTCTGACGGTGAAGCCGGAGCGATCTTATGGTGATCCATACACCGGGGATATGGTCTGTAATGGCATCATCACACCACTTGATCAGGATATGAAAAACTTTTATATCCGGAACGCGGATGGTGTGATTGAGGTTTTGCTTGAGCCAGATGCGCAGATAGGCTTGCAGTCGCGTGTGCAGAAAGGTGGATTTGAGTCAGGAGCAGTGATCTGCCAGATAGGAGAGCAAGTTCACCGTTTCGAATTGCCCGAGGTTTTGTATGTCCGACGTACCTTTCGAGATGCCCAAGCTGTGCGTGATTATCTCGATAAGGGTTCCAAACCTGTTTTTGACGGAAAGTTGTACGTCGATCCTGTTCCTGATCATCTTCCCTCGGAACAGGAACCATGGATATCAGGACGGTTCGTTCGCGAGAATGGGCGATTCATGGATGTCAGCGTTGGAGATACCGTCTATCAAATTGGTACTCAGGGTCATGACGGCCAGCATCGAATCATGGGGTTGCTGAAACGGAAAGACATACAACCTTTTACGCAACGGGCGTTTGTGCACGGACGTATGGTCGGTAACGTCTTTCATGCCAGTGAAGTGGCACTGCAATTTTTAGAGGATCCGGCGGGTAAAGATGATCCAACATTGCCTCGTTACCTTTTCATCGGCGATTCAATCTCCGGGAATTATGACAAGTCGCTGAGGGCCGCATTGCACGGGCACTTGAATGTTTATCATCCACCTACGAATTGCGGACCCGTTCGAAAAGGCGTGGAGAATATCGTGCAGTGGTTAGGTGCGTACGACCAGCCCGGATTACAGTGGGATGTGATCAGTTTCAATTTTGGCCACTGGGATTCGAGAAGGACAAAAGCGGATTATCAGGCCGGTCTTGAAGCCATCATCTCGGAGTTGAAGAAGACAAAAGCCAAGTTGGTGTTCGTGACAACAACACCGATTCCACGTGGCTATCCTGAGCCACAGGACTTGCGAAGCGACGGCACAGCACCAGGGCGGGTTCAAAAGACGATCTCGCGTTTTATCAATCCCTGGGCGTTAGAGGTGATGGCCCGGTACCCGGAAATTGGTATTTGTGATCAGCATGCATTACTTGCCAGCGAGCCATTCTATGCAACCTGGATGGATGCCGCCGGAGCTGCAGATAGAGATAAAAAGAACAGTTACGGCGATTTGCACATTGGTGGGATTCTTGCTGAGCCCGCCGGCAGGCTTCTAGCCCGCAGGGTGCTCGACATTTTGGGGTATGAAGAAGCCGCTTTGGCTGCGTCGTCCCTGACAGCTAAGGATCTTGATCCCGATCGTCAGCGACCTGCCACCACAGGAATGGATGTCGACGATCTCATCGATCTGTTGAATAACGATGAGCGGCTTCGGAAGTATAACCGGTGAGGCTGGATGATTGTCAAAGTTGCCGGCACTGTGTGGTCGCAGCAGCATGGATACGGCACGATCGCATGATGATAAATAAAGCGTGCACGGATCTGGTCGGATTATTGGCTCTCACTCGAAAACGCTGCCTGATCGCATGCCAAGTGAAAGGCCCCATGCGATTGGCGGTACTTGGTAGCTCGTTTGTTTTCTGCCTCTTTGCAGAATGAGAGTAACCGGTTTGCCTTTTGCCTGCTTGCGGGTTGAATCGTAGTCAGCGCGATTGGAAATGAGCTTGCCGTTCATGCTGACTACCGTGTCACCCGGCCTGACACCCTGGATGGCAGCAGGGCTTTGTGCGCGAACAGCAACCACGGTCAGGGTGGGTTTGGTTTGTGTTTGGGCTGCTCGGCGATGTTCCGTTGCGTCTTTGGGAACAGTCGGGCTGTAGATCGATGTGTTTTCTCCATTTCGGATAGCTTTGCGTCGTAATACCTCTCGGACTGCTGCATAACAATTGATAAGCCCGTGGCCTGTTTGGTAGTCATAGCCGGGGTCACCGACATCGGTGGCGGTTTGGGTAATGATTTCACGACAATCCCATGGCAGCAGGTCTGGGTCGGCACTGAGCATCAATGCGATGGTTCCGCAAAACATGGGACCAGCGAAGGAATTGCCACTGACTTGTACATCGATCACATTGCCATTGGGTAATTGGCAAGGCAGATCCTGATTGAAGGCGCAAACTTCAGGTTTGCGGACCATCCCATCCTGATAATGCTCAGTGTCCCAACGCACGGGGCCTTGGCTTGAAAATCTGGTTCGTGAAAGATCACGCTGTACACCGGCAGCTGCAAAAACGACTGAAGGTGTGTCCTCTGGGCTTCGCATTTGCACCGGTACTTTGGCTGTCTGCGCGAAGTTTCCAGCTCCTGATACGAAGAACACTCCGCAGAATGCGCCGTGTTCAAAGATCTTACGAACATGGCTCCGGTATTCGCCCAGCCCGGGATTGGAAAAACTCATGCTGTACGTGTCCGCGTTCTGAAGCACAGCCCACTCGACGGCGTCTTCCAACTGAAATAAACCACCAACGACGCCAGCCCATTTTGCTTTAGGTGCGATACCGAATTCGTATGGGTTTTCATTGGTGCCGTTGCCACAGATGATTGTGGCACACATCGACCCGTGTAGTTTTGGTGAAAATGTGGAGCTTGGTGATGAAGAGACCGTAATCTGATTGGAGTAATTTGTGAAATTATATCCGTGGTAGTCATCGACGTAGCCGTTGCCATCATCATCGATTTGGTTGTCCGGGGTCTCTTTGGAATTGCGATAAATACTCACGGCCAGGTTTGGGGAGATTGCGAAATTGCCGTCCGCAATGATGTTAAGCGCGCCACTTCCTTGCACATTGAATTCACTCCAGACCCGATCCGCTTGCAACGACCTGATATACCACGGATGTTTGCACTCAGTGCTTTGTATCTGACTGGATTTCTTTGGCATCGGAATTGCCGCTTGCAGATCGCCTTTTTTCCGTGCGACCCTTGGGGCAAGAAATATCTTCTTGACCCCGGGGATGGAACTCAGCTTGGCGATTCCAGAAGCCGTCGTTGTGCATGTGAAACCATTGATGATCCAATGTGACTGCAGGTTTGAAATGTCGCCGGCTTCTTCGAGTTTGTGTAATGGAACCTTTGCCCTTTTGAGTGAAGATTCACTGATTCGCTGCAGCGTTTTGATCATGTCATTCCGAAGTTCACGCCGCTTTGATTTTGAGAACTCCAGAGCTCGACGCTGATAGGCATCTCCCGTTCCCAGAAATTGCTGGTCGAACCAGACTTTGACTGTGATTTTCTGCTCAGTGCCACTGCGTGTCGCTTTGCTGTTATTCGACAAACCAGCGCGTTTGATGCGTGGATCAATCCAAATTCCTTCTCCCGAGACTGGCTCTGCCGTGACAGGTGTGCGCGAAGGATTTTCGGCAAAGCTGAACTTTGCTTCAGCAAATGGGACCAGTGTTGCAACTGCGAAACATGCGGTTAACTGCCATCGATGCATGCTGTTGATACGACTTGCTACGGGCATGCTTTTGCTTTGCCTGCGAATCGAGCGTCTGGGCGATTGATAAAACATCGATTTAGTACTCCGTCCAATGTGCATGTGGATTATCGTGCTTTGTGTTGCCTTGTTTTGCTGAACACTGTTGTCGGTCAAGGACCTGATGTGTTGTGTCGTTCTCACGAAGCATTGGCAACTGGTTTCGTAATTTCCGTTGGTGCTCGCGCGTGCCTTTCGCGTTGGGACGCATGCCAACCTCCTGTCTTACTTCTGGGTGGTGGCGACTGAGTCACGATCGTTTCTGGCAACCGTTTTCAGTGCTTCTCGCATGTTTTTCAAACGCTCAGGCTCCACCGATGCCAGATTTGTTTTTTCAGATGGATCTTTGGTGATGTTGTAGAGTTCTGCTCGTTCTGGTTGGGAGTGCTTGTTGTAAAAGACAATCAGTTTCCAGTCCCCGTCTCGCAAGGATTGAGAACGGAAATGTGTTCCTGCGGAATACAAGACCCGGGCAGGCAGTTTTTCTTCGCCAGAGAGAACAGTCCAGAGATCCACGCCGTCCCATTTACACGTTTGCTGGCTTTCGTTCGTCTTGGCCAAATTGCAGAATGTTGGCATCCAATCAACGATGTGAACTGGCGTTGCAGATTGCGTTCCAGCAGTGATTTTGTTTTTCCATGATGCGATGGTTGGAACGCGAACACCACCTTCATAAAGATCGCCTTTTTTGCCACGTAGTGGCAGGTTGTTTCCAGGTAGTCTGCCGTTCGGGCATTGGTCGTCGGGGTACTTTGTGTCATTGTTTTCTGCCGTGGATCCCCCGTTATCGCTCGTGAAAACGATGAGTGTGTTTTCCCGTTGCCCGATGTTTTCGACCGCTTGAACAATCTTGCCAACGGAGTCATCCAAATGAAGGATGCAGGCAGCATATTGTCGCGGTACATTTCCCGTCACGGTATGGGGAACACGTTCCAACCAGTTAGCTGATTCCCGAATGGGCAAGTGAACTGCGGTAAACGGCACGTACAGGAAAAATGGTTGGTCTTTCTGTTGTCGTTCAATCCATTGGACAGCTTCATCGGTCACCAGGTCGGTTACATGACCGGCTTCAGTGATCAACTCACCATTGCGGTGCCACGTTACTGAGTGAATTCCCTTTTTGTAAAAGTGGGACCATGGCGTCACACCGCCAGCAAGAGAACCATAACTGTGGTCAAAGCCAAAATGGTTTGGCCCCCATCGCGTTTCCGAGCCCAGATGCCACTTGCCGGTGATGCAGGTTGCGTATCCCGCGTCCCGTAATACGCTGGCTAAGGTCACAGTTTCCATAGGTAACGCAAGTTGATTGGTTGGCGTCGTCACACCAAACCGGCTCCAGTAACGTCCTGTCAGCAGTCCAGCACGAGTCGGGCTGCACACAGGAGCTACGTAATGTTGTTGCAGTTCCATACCAGATTTCAACAGAGCGTTCAGGTTTGGGGTTGGAACTTTTCCACCGTGGAATGGTACATCCGCCCAGCCCAAGTCATCAGCGATCATGAATATGATGTTTGGCTGCCTTGCGTGAACCGCTGAGTGCGAAAGGGTCAGTAAGAATGCGACAGCGGCGATTACCGTTGAGACAGCTCGAGCCTGGTTGGATTGTAAAAACAAGTGCATCTTTGATCTTGTGTTCGCAGTGAATCACGTCGGTACGCCGTGACGAATTGAATGAAGCAGTTGTGATTCGAGTTAGTTGCAAATGTTCGGGAAAGTCAGTTGCAAGAATTCCCCGGTTGCGAGTGATCGATAAATTCGATGGAATCAGCTAAAATATAACGTTCAACAATGCTTCATTGTGTTTTCTCTCATACCCATCTGTGTTGGTTCATGCGACACCAGACCAAGTTATTCCGGTTTCAGTTCGTTCCACGCGGGATTTTCTGGTGTGCTTCAGGTCTGGTGTTCGTTGCAGCCGTTGTTTGGATGGGAATGGACTCCAGTTTTGATGGTTTGGCTATTCTGGAAGAGGGAAAAAATACGACAGCTGGTGTAGATGAAAGTATTGTCACAAAACGACTTGCGAAAACGGGAGAAGACTCACACGTTGCTCCTGATGGCTTTTCACCGGAAACTCTTCCACGCTATCTGGAATCAGAATACAGCGATATTTCATGGTTGGTAACACACAACTCGATGTCAAACCGGGCTGATGGCTGGTGGTTTCCAAATCAGTCTTATGGAATCACGCGTCAGTTGGATGATGGTGTGCGTGGACTGATGCTTGATGTGCACATGATCGATGGTCAACCTTTTCTGGTGCATGGGGCTTCCGTGCTGGGCGCGATGACGCTGGAGTCCGGGTTGATTGAAGTCAAGGCGTTCATGCAGAGGCAATCCAATGCAATCATCACTCTGATTCTGGAGTCTTATGCTCCAGCCCACAAAGTGCAGGAAGCTTTCGATGTGGTTGGCTTGTCAGGCATGGTGCATCAGCAGCAGACTGGAAGTTCCTGGCCAAAAATCGGCGACATGATTGCGCGGGGTAAACGATTGGTGGTGTTTACGGATTCAGGCGGCGGTGAATGGCAAGGGTATCATGATGTATGGAATTTCTGTCAGGAAACTCACTATTCGGTGAAGCAGGTTGAGGACTTCAGTTTTCAACGTAATCGTGGTGAAGAGGCAAATTCACTGTTGATTCTGAATCATTTTTTGACTCACCCCATCGCTGGTCTGGGTTTGGCAGGGCAAGCCAACGCTACTGATGTTCTTAAGACCCGGCTTGAAGAATGCGAGAAGGCAACAAAGTGTTTTCCGAACTTTGTTGCTGTTGATTTTTACGAATGTGGTGATACTCCCAATCTGCTTTTTGAATTCAATCGACAGCAGGCTGAAAAGCAGAAAGCCGAACCTTGATATTCGCATTTGGCTCAGGCAGTTCGATTCAATAGAAGCACGTCTGCAGCCAACGTGACTTGCATTTCAGACAGGGATTCGAGTCTTGCCTGCTGTGAGTACCTGGCTGCTCGGTATGTCATTGCCAGAGCATCGTTGATTGCATCCCGATCAAGATTAATCTGCTGTTTCCAGAGTTGGTGTTCAAGGAACTGATAGCCGGATGAATTGAATTGCTCGACAATCATTTCCCATCTGCTTCGGCGGTGGCCTGAACTTTGGGTTCTTTCACGTAACTCAATCAAGTCATCTTCGGCAGGTACGGCGATGATGCATTTTCCGTCGGGTTTTGAAATGCGTGCCAGTTCACTGATGGGCCTGCGTCCGAATAGTGAAATGGCGCAGTCGACGCTTGCATCATGAATGGGCAAGGTCCGATCCGCGTTTGCGAGTACCCATGTGGCCTGCGGCCAACCCTGAGCAGCCAGGCGGACAGCTCTCTTGGATAAATCAATTCCGCAAAAGCCTTCCGCGTAGCTCTCAAAAAGGGCTGGGCCAAATGAACCCTCCCCGCATCCGAGATCAAGAATTCTAGGACTGTTCGTTCCTGTCGACTGTGACGGGAAGCAGGAAATTGCTTTGGTTACCCAAGGCTTGAGGAATTCGATGAGCCCATCAGCATGGCCACGCTGAAGCCAGCGGTGACGTGCGAGTACAGCTGTGTCAGCATCACCAGCTTTGGACGATTTGCGGTCTTGTGGCTGGACGAGGCTCCAGTAACCCTGTTTAGCACGGTCAAAATTGTGCCCGTGGGAACAGGCAAGCCCATTCTCTTGCCGCTGAAGTGTGGCATGGCATTTTCTGACAGTGCAGCGAAGTTCAAACATGCAAGGATTGTACGTTCTCTTTTCTTGTGGAACAGGGTCGGTCTCTGCCGCCAGAGTCCTGTTTACCTGAAGTCGTTGACAGGCTCGCCTGCAAGAAGCATTTGGCTCACTCTGTTTTACGGAAGTGAAAAACGACTTGGGTCTTTCTTTACCCTTGCGGGCGCCTTGCCGACATTTTTTGCTCGGTACAACCGTCTTCCGTGGAAAATGTGAAGTGGGATATTTGCTTCCTTAACGCTTACTCAGGGTGCTTAGCTGAATCCGAGCACCGGAGGTGCAACACTAGTACAGGCGAGCTTGCTTTGTATAGGCATGAATACCCAGCTAGCTTCCAGTCTTCCCATGTGTCTGGTTGCTGTAATCCGTGTA
>JAPOKD010000984.1 GCA_029977825.1 Planctomycetota bacterium
CACGCCGCGTTCCATGTGGCGAGCGGGCCCTGATGTACTGGTCCAGACATTCCCCTCGTCATCAAATTCAATCTCGCGAGTGTAGGACACTCTTGTTGGCAAACGGATTTCGGTGAAGGTTTCGGTCTTTGGATCAAAGCGGTTGATCGTGTCATTGTGGGTACCACAGATCCAGACAATTCCTTTTGAATCAACATTCAGAGCATACGGAATCTGGTTTTCAGCATCAGGGAGTTCGTAGACCGTCCATTGTTCTGTTGTTGGATTAAATTTTCCAAAGACACCCGAGCCGAAACCTGGTACCCACACCATGCCGTCGGGAGCGACGTGAAGACGCCGTGGGCCACGGAAAGGTGGATTCCATTCCTTGATGTCGCCATCGTTGACATTGGGATCGATTCGGCCGATCCGGTTACCATTGAGTTTGGAGTACCAGATCATGCCATCAACAGGAGAAAAATCCAAACCATACGGTGTGATACCCCGTGACTCTCCGCGACCTGCCGCCACAGCTTGCCCAGCGCTCAGCAGTTTGTATTCCTTGACCACATGGGTCTCGGGATGGATCGAGAAACAGGAGTTTGAACCGGCGTCGGTGTACCAGATCAGGCCTTCTGGATCTTTCGGGTTGATTCGCAGTGTGTGCGGATAGTTGCCGCGTTTTTTTGGTGCCTCGGCGCTGCTGTAGACCCCAAACTGTTTGGTTTCGATGTCGTAGCGAGCCATGTGGCCGCTCGCGCACATCGTTACCCAGAGGCTGCCATCGTTCGCGGTCTCGATGGAGTGTGGTGCGTGCGCGCCACGTGGAAACTTGATCGCTGTCTGTTCACCCGTTTGGGGATTCAAGGCGATCATCCGTCCCCGGCTGATGTTGACTGCATACACGTTTCCATCCCGACCGATTTCCAGATCGTGGAATGATCCCTGCAGCGGCTTGTCCATTTCCCACATCGTGATTGTGGCCGCTGCAGCCAGTCCGGTTGGTGCCGGGGGTGGAATGAAGGTAGGCCACTTTTCGACAGCATCGTCTTTGTAGGTTTCCATCAGTCTTTGAATGATGGTGTCCTGCGTGTGCGGATAAAGTCCGCCAAAACCATCCATGCGTCGAAGCATGGTTTCCCAGTCAACCGGTTCTTCGGGAGTTCGAAACCCCAGTGTTCCCACCTGATTGCAATAGGAGCAGAACATCTTGAAGTTCATTTTGTCTCGAGTGTTGTCAAACTTCAGCATGTTGAAAGCACTACTCGCAGGACGTTGCGCTTCCAATTCAGCGCCCACTGCAGGGTGAGTTGAAATCATCAGATCATTGGTGCCAGCGGGCACATCACTGATCCATTCATCACCTATACCCATCAAGCGGGCTCGGATTCTGTAATCAATGTTCCTCAGATTGGTAATCGAAAACGAACCGTCTGGCCCCGTGAACACGGATGTCCATTTTCGTTGGTCCTCATCAATGGCCGAAACCATCACACCCTCAACTCCGCTGCCAGCCGAGTTTACAACACGACCCGCAATTGACGGTTGTTCCGACTCGTCAGCGTTCGACTCTGTCGCCACAACGACAGCAGTTACCAGGAACATGAATGCAATGTGAATGACTGGCCGAAACTTGGGCCCTGATTGGAAATGGTGGGAAATCTTCTGACGAGTTGCGCCGCTGGTAAGATTCATTCCAGTTCTCCAGAAGTGTCGAGGACGGTGGCGTTGAGGATCAAGTTCCGGAAGTCTGCATCGGGAACATCGTTGAGTGTTTTCAGTAAAGCCAGCAACCGGTTGAGGTCACTCTCATCAAGTTGAAGATCGCGATGCGGTTCGGTCTTCATGACTTGCTGCAGTTGCTTGATCGAATAGGAAGTATTACGGAGGGAAGGTGTGACGGGCTTTGAAGTAGCGAGCGAGCAATCAGGAAGTTGATGGCAGGAGAAACAATTTCCTGCATGCAGGGCTTGTCCACTGTCCAGAGCGATTTTGAATCCCTGATAAGCATTCCGATTCATGCCTGGTGGAAGTTTTACCAGAACACGCCCTTCCTGGTTGGCCAAGCGGCCCAGAATA
>JAPOKD010000105.1 GCA_029977825.1 Planctomycetota bacterium
ATACTACATTGTCGTGGGTCCTGATAAGGCCATCGTCAAGTCCGGTATGGGAGGGTTGGATGTGACCACCGCTGGCGGGAAATTCATCATCCCACTTTTTCATCGCTATGAGTTCATGGATTTGACTTTGAAGAGTTTTGAAATCCACCGTGAGCAGAGTGAGGGGCTGATTTGTCAGGATAATATCCGTGCTGATATTAAGGTGGCATTCTTCATTCGTGTGGACAACACCCAGGAAGAGATGAAAGAAGTGGCTCAGTCGATCGGTGCACGCCGTTGTAGCGAGATTGACACCCTGCGTGAATTGTTTGACGCAAAGTTCAGTGAGGCACTTAAGACCGTCGGTAAGCAATTTGATTTTGTTGATCTCTATGATCAGCGTGATAAGTTCAAAGATGAAATTCTGAAGGTGATTGGAACGGACTTGAATGGTTACCGTCTCGATGACGCGGCCATTGATTATCTGGAGCAGACGGCTCTGGAAATGCTTAGCCCGACGAATATTCTCGACGCCGAAGGTATCAAGAAGATCACGGAGTTGACCGCCGGTGAGAAGGTCAAGGAAAACCAGTTCACTCGGGACAAAGAGAAAACGCTGAAGAAGCAGGACGTCGAGGCTCAGGAGACGATTCTGGCACTCGAACGTCAGCGAGTCGAGGCAGTGGAAAAGCAGCAGCGGGAAATTGCTGAAATCTCAGCACGCGAACAGGCGTCTGCCAAAAAGGTTCAAGAAGAGCAGCGATTGGAGTCCGAACGCGCCCGAATCGTTACCGAGGAAGAAATCGGTGTTGCCGAGGAAAATAAAGCTCGTCAGATCCTTGTCGCGCAAAGAAACAAGGAAAAAACCGATGCCGTTGAGTTGGAGCGTGTCAGTCGAGATCGTGATCTTGAAAAGACCGAGCGTCTGCGGGTGGTTGGTGTAGCCGATGTCGAGAAAGAAAAGGCTATTGAGACCGAAAAACGCAATATCCAGGAAGTGATTCGCGAGCGTGTTGCAGTCGAGCGATCTGTCGTCGAAGAGCAGGAACGAATCAAGGATACCGAAGAGTTAGCAACTGCTGAGCGGATGAAGAATGTGCAAATCACGGCTGCTGAAATGAAGGCTGAAGAGCAATTGATTCAGCAGACGAAGCAGGCACAGGCTGAAAAAGATGCCAGCGTTTTGTTGGCTGATAAAGTTCGCATCGAAGCCGAAGCAAAGCGGGATGCTGCCGAGAAAGAAACGGCAGCTACCAAAATGCTGGCCGAAGCCGAAGCTGCGGCGTCTGCCGCTTCTGGTCTTGCTGAAGCAACCGTTCAGGAAGCTAAAGCAGTTAGCCTTGAGAAAGAAGGCTCGGCAGAGGCAAGCGTGCTTGAGAAGAAAGCAGTGGCTGAAGCAAAAGGTATCGAAGCCAAAGCCCAAGCTATCGAAAAGCAGGGCTTGGCCGAAGCAAACGTTTCACGCGAGAAGTATCACAGCGAAGCTACCGGTATTACCGAGAAAGCAGAAGCGATGAAGCAGCTTGATGATGTTGGTAAAGACCACGAAGAGTTCAAGCTTGAGCTGGACAAAGAGAAGCAGGTTGAGATTGCAGCTATCAACGCCCAGCGAGGTATCGCAGAGAGTCAAGCTGGTGTCGTTGGAGATGCTCTCCGTTCCGCCAGAATTGATATTGTCGGAGGCGACGGCGAGTTCTTCGATCAAATCACTTCCGCCGTCAAGGGTGGCAAGGCGATTGACCGCTTTGTTTACAACAGTAAGGTTGCCACTGACATCAAGGATACGTTCTTTGACGGTAATGCTGAGTACTTCCAGAACCAGCTGTCTGATCTTGTCAAACAGTTCAACTTGGACACCGACGGTGTGAAGGACCTGTCGATCGCGGCTTTGATCGCAAAAATGATGGGTTTGGCTACGACAGATGACGTTCGGTCTCAGTTGACTGGCTTGCTCAGCATGGCAGGGACAGCCAATGTCGCGGACCAAAAAGCTGGCCGACTGCTTTCACAGAGCAGTTCCGTTGGGGCCAATGGCCGGAACGGCTAGGACCAAAATGTAGGATTTCACCGCTTCCCTGGCACGATGAACTCCATCGTTGTGTCAGGGAGTGGCTTTGAACACAGCATTTGGAAAACCTGCTGTCGTCGGCGTCTCTGCCGGTTGCAGCGGTGACCATCCATGGGCGACTCTTCATGACAGAAACTCAACTCGCTGCCGGGACTTACGAGGTCCTTCGCAATCGTTTGCGGGATGCATCGGCTGATTTGCGCGCTCGTTTGGCAAAATTGAACGATTTGCGAGCCGATGTCTTCGGAAATATTGAAACCGTTCTGCTCTCAACCGAACGGGTGACAACCGAGCACAACTGCACGCCGCGCGATCTTGTCGCGATCGGTAACCAATTCATTTTTGGCTATAACGTCCAATTCGGGTTGAAGTCAGAAATCGGACTGGCTGATGTTTTTTCTGCGTACCAATTCAGTGACCATGCTTTTCATGCACAGGGTCTCGATCTGATCGGTGATGAACGCTTTGTCAGTGATTTTCATGAGCTTTATCGGTTCTATAAGGATACGCGTTTTTCCCGCTTCTTCAGAAGCGGGCCGATGGTGCACATGGTGTTTCAGGTGGGCAAGACACCCAAAGACATCAAGTCATTCAAATGGCGAGTAGGCGAGGATCGTCTTGAATACATTGACAATCGCAGTGAACACGAGGTCAAGGATCCGCCACAGCATGAATTTCGTTGGGTAAGGACAACACGCGATCAGCATCACTACGGAAGCCATCCGCATATTTCGATCGAGGATCTTGTCTTCGTCGAAACAGTGGGTGGTGATCTGACGATCAAGGTGGAGAACAATACGGACAGCGGCGAAGGGATTTACGCTGAACCGGTGGATAATCCCGATCAGACACTGGATGATGCAGAGATCCATTATGCCGTTGTTGGTAATCTGGTGCTTCTGAAAATCCGCCCGTATCAGGAATTGCAGGATCGGTTCTTTGTCTTCAATGGCAAGATTCAGCAAGCAATGCGGCTGGATGAGATCGAACATTCCTGTGTCATGTTGCCCGGTGATCACGGGCTCATCTTTCCTGGCGGATACTACTTGCAGACCGGTGAGTACAAGCGGTTTGACCACGGGCTACGCGGGATGCGTTACCAACGTACCGTGGCGGCTGCTAATGGCGAAGACTTTTTATATCTCTTCTACGATCCGGAGTCTGGTACCTATATCCAGTTGCGATACAACCTGATCAGTCAAACAGTGGAGACACCCTTGGTGTGCCACGGTCAGAGTATTTTTGAAGGCGGCGAAATGGTCTGCTTTCAATCGCAGGAAGAGCCACAGAAGCATCATGCCATTCAAGTCTGGCAAACCCCCTTTACCACCGAAGCGATTGCGCCGGAGGGTCAGGCTGATTCCCTGCTTTTCAAAGTGGGCAACAAGGAAATCGTTCGCGGAATGGCGGAATGCAGTGAAGTCATTCAGTTGATCGATAAAGATGACAGCTACGAGGGGTTGTATGTTGATCTCGGTAAGAAAGCATCCGATATTCTTGATGGCTACTTCTGGATCGACAAAAGTGATGCAGAGCAGTTGGCAGAGCCACTGCAGAAGATCCGATCAGCTGCCAACGCGGCTGTTGAAGAGTTTGAAAAAGTCGTTCGTGTGCGGCGTGACACTCAGCAACGTACGAAAGAGGTCCAGAAAAACGTCGGTGAATTGATCAAGAGCATCGAACGTGGGCGTTTTGAAAATATCGATGACTTTGTGGGGGCCTTGGCATCGCTCCGCGAACAGCGTGGTCACTCGTTGGGACTGAAAGAACTTCGTTATGTCGATGAATCTGTTGTTGAGGAACTTGAGCAGACTACTGCTGAGTGGGCGGAGCGTATCAGTCGGAGATGTGTTGATTTTCTGCTCACACCGGGATCACTCGATCCGTATGTGAATCGTGTCAAAGAGGCAGCGGCGCAAATTGATGCCATTGCGACTGTGGCTGAGGCAAAGCAGCTTGAGGAAGAAATTGATGCGTCGGGGACACAGCTTGAATTGTTGACCGAAACCGTCAGTAACCTTCGTATTGAGGATACGACAAAGCGTACGGAGATCATTGACGGCATTGGTAATGTCTTTGCCTCTTTGAACCGGGTCCGCAGTTCACTCAAAGCCCGTGTCAGTGAACTTGTTAGCGTCGAAGGAAAGGCCGAGTTCGCATCTCAGTTGAAACTTCTTGAACAGACCACATCGGGATATCTCGATGTGTGCGATTCACCGCAGCGGTGTGATGAGTATTTGACCAAGGTGATGGTGCAGTTGGAGGAACTGGAAGGCCGCTTTGCAGAGTTTGATGATTTTGTCATTCAGCTCGCTCAGCGCCGTGAAGATGTGTACGCTGCATTTGAGTCACGCAAAGTTGCGTTGGTCGAGAAGCGTAACCGGCGTGCAGAATCCCTGGCATCCGCCGCTGGCAGAATTTTGAAAGGAATCGACTCGCGGGTCAACAAGATGGAGTCAACCGACGAGATCGCGGCTTACTTCGCCGGCGATCTGATGGTCGAGAAAGTTCGCGATATCATCGATCAGCTTGGTGAGCTGGAAGATGCAATCCGCGTTGAAGATCTGCAGAGCCGCTTGAAGACAATTCGTGAAGATGCGGTGCGGCAACTCAAAGATCGTCAGGATCTTTACGAAGATGGTGGAGATATCATACGGCTTGGTAGCCAGCGGTTTGCAGTCAATAACCAGCCGCTCGATCTGACCACGGTTCTCCGTGAAGGTGAAATGTGTTTGCACCTTACCGGGACACAGTTTTTCGAGACATTGAGGGATGATGCTCTGGTCGCGTCCAGAGACTTATGGGGTCAGGAACTGGTTAGTGAAAACTCGGATGTCTATCGAGCGGAATATCTGGCTGTTCAATTGTTTGACGAAGTCAAAAAGAGTGGTGAAGCAATTGAGGCGTCCAGTATTGATGTAGCCTGGGTCCAGAAGCACACTGGCAGCCGATTCGATGAAGGTTACGCAAAGGGTGTGCATGATCATGATGCAGCACGTATTGTCTCATGTTTGATGGCTATGGATGCGTCGGTTGGCTTGTTGCGGCACGCGCCCAGCATTCGTGCGGCAGCATTGCTTTGGTTCCAGAAGCTGCTTGATGCGAAAACCCGAAAGGTCATGACCGATTGGATTGGCGGCTTTGCCAAGTTGGCGCAGGCGTATCCCGATGCTCGCCCTGCAGTCGAATTTCGTCAGCGATTGATGGATTTATGCGAAGGACAACGCGATGTTTGGGGGGCCCTCTTTCCAGGTGCGGTGACTCCTCAGGCCATTGCTGATTATCTTTTTGACGAATTGACTCACGCTCCGAAAAAGGCGGTGGTCAGCCAACAGGCTGTATCGCTGTATGAGCAATTCATCGCAGCAATCCCTGATACAGATCGTGCAAAACTGCTGTCAGCTGTCCTGAAGTCTGAGAACGATGCGGTCCGGGGTTTCATTCTGGCCCGAAACTGGGTCGATGCTTTTCTGAAGAATCATGAAAAGCCCGACGAGGTCGATCCAGCAAGCGGATATCGTGACGAATTGGCATGGGTGGTGCTGTTGGGTGGTCCCGGTTCGATGAAGGCTGTTGAGGCGAGTGTTGCTGCAGAATTGGATGACATTGCCGGCAATCACGGTCGCATTAGTGAGGGCCGCATGAGGGTGCATTATCATGAATTGCTGGGGCGGGTCCGCGGCTACTGTTTGGACGTTGTGCCCCGTTTCCGTGAATTGCACGCGACCAAAGCACGAGTGGTCGATCAGTCGCGAGAAGACATGCGGCTTGATGAGTTCAAACCACGTGTGTTAACAAGTTTCGTTCGCAACCGGCTTCTTGATGAAGTCTATCTGCCATTGATCGGTGACAATCTTGCGAAACAGATGGGGTCAGCGGGTGAAGACAAACGCACTGATCGCATGGGGTTGCTGCTTCTGATCTCGCCTCCTGGTTACGGTAAGACCACATTGATGGAGTATGTGGCGAACCGACTCGGAATTGTGTTCATGAAAATCAATGGTCCAGCAATCGGTCACGGGGTGACATCACTTGATCCCGCCGAGGCCCCGAATGCTGCGGCACGCGAGGAAATTGAACGGTTGAATCTGGCCCTCGAGATGGGCGATAACGTCATGCTGTACTTGGATGATATTCAGCATACGAATCCTGAGTTGCTTCAGAAGTTTATCTCTCTTTGTGATGCCACAAGAAAGATCGAGGGCGTTCGTAACGGTCGAACACGGACGTATGATCTGCGCGGACGACGCGTCGCTGTCGTGATGGCTGGTAATCCTTACACCGAAAGTGGTGATCGCTTTCAGGTGCCAGACATGCTTTCGAATCGCGCTGACGTTTACAACCTGGGTGAAATCATTGGCGATTCCGCTGAAGCATTCGAAATGAGTTATCTCGAAAACTGCTTGACCAGCAATCGGACTCTGGCGCCACTGGGAACTGCACCTCCGGAAGATGCCAGGGCAGTTATTTTGGCTGCTGAACGGGATTCATTGGAGGGAATCGAGCTGCAGAGTAATGTCTCGATGGACCAGGTTCGTGAGATGTTCGAGGTCATGCGGAAGTTGCTTCGTGTTCGTGATGTCGTTCTCAGAGTGAATCGCGCCTACATTCGCAGTGCCGCACAGGCCGATTCGTACCGCACTGAACCGCCGTTCAAGTTGCAGGGTAGCTACCGGAATATGAATCGTATGGCTGAACGTGTCGCAGCCGTTATGAATGATGCTGAACTTCAGTCCCTGATTGTGAGTAATTACGAGCAGGATGCGCAGACGCTCACAACAGACAATGAAGCCAACGTACTGAAGTTCAAGGAACTGATGGGGATCCTGACTGCCGAGGAAAAAGAAAGGTGGGATGGCATCAAGTATGCATTCGTGGAAAGTGTTCGAATGTCCGGGATGGACAGTGAGGACCAGGCGGGACAACTGATGCGGCAATTGGCTTCGATGCGAGATGGCTTGGAGTCGATCCGTCAGGTCATTTCACGTGCGATTGCCGTGACTGATGATAGTGCAGAAGAACGCATGGATGCGCGGATCGACACGATCCGGCAAAGTCTTGCCACAACGGGAAGCCAACTTGCAGATAAACTTCAGTCGACAAGCGAGCGGCTGGAACAGATCAGCGAGCAACGGGCTCTTGAACCACCGCAGCAGAAGGTACTTGTGCAGCACAAAGTGCCTCGCGTGCTTGTCGACCTTGTCCAGGGGCAGTTTCACCTGATGCAGGAATGGCTGCGGCCGCTGCTTGAGGAGTCATTGGACAACGGACGTGATCTTGGTGAGCTGAAGTCCAGGCTTGAATCAATGCTTGAGAATTATCAGCGTGTTGAGGATGCGTTCAATTCTGGAACGGGAAATGAATCTCAGTAGTCGGCTTCGCTAAAAATTGCGATCTGTTCTGTGTCACCGAATCGACGTCCCTGAACCTGTGCAAGCTCATGTCGAGCAGATAGCCGTTTGATTTCGGGGAGAAAGCCGGTTCATGTTGAGCGGAACGCTGGCAATGGCTATCCGTTTTCTTCCATGGTCCGTTGCGTTCGAGAAGAAATCTCGCGGTAAATAGGATCTGGCAGTCTTCCAAGCCGACTGGCCGTAACATTCTCTGCCAGATGCTGGTGGTTGCAGGTTCCTACGATCGTGGTGTGGCAGTGCGGATGGGAAAGCGTATATCGCAGGATCAGTTCCGCGCGGGTCATTCCTTTGGGAATGAGCTCGTCTAGTTTTGCCTCGTTCCAGACGGCGTTCAACGCGTCTCGTTGGATTTCAGCATCGGGACCACCGTGAGCGATTCCGCCACGAATGATGATGCCAGCGCCGGTTTCACCCGCACGTGTAATCAATTCACCATGTTCTGGTGACAGGCATGAATAGGGGATTTGAAAGGTGTCAAAGAAGTTGAGGTCAATCAACCCCGCCAGGTGCGGAATCTTGCTCGACACACCGATGTGATGAATCATCCCTTGAGTTTGAAAATCCTGCAGTTGGGAAAGTAGTCCTTCACGCTCCAGCGTTTCAGCAGTTCCTCCGTGAAATTGCAATAAATCGATGTGGTCTGTTCCCAGGCGTTGCAGGCTCTCGTTCAGATTGCGTTCAATCACATCTTTCCGCCACTGATGATCAATTTCCAGATGATCCTGATGCTGGGTGTATACGCAGCCACATTTCGTAGCCAGATAATATTCCTGGCGTCGAGACGAAAGGAAACGACCAATTCTCTCTTCACTGAGCCCATAGTCTGGCGACGTATCAATGAAGTTGATTCCCATGTCCAGAACAGCGTTAAGAATTTTATCAGCTTGCGCGTCATCGACGGTGCGTACGCCCCACGTCTTGGGCCCTCGAATGCCCATGCTTCCATAGCCGAGACAACTCACTCTAAGTCCGGTCCGTCCCAATATTGCTCTCGGTAGCATTTTTTTTTCCATATTCAAATCTGCAATGCCTCGTTCCTGCCCGCGGCCGCGTCGCAATGCGGTCTGCATCGTGGCATACCCTCAGTCCCAGTTGTCGCAGCTTGACCCGCGCGTCTCGTTCACAGAGAGCCGTTTGTTTGTCTCATCGGCTATGTAGCCAGACGCCATGAGTCCTTTGCATGTCCCTGCGGGGACGCCTTGAGGTGGCGTAGGCTCTTTCTGAGGTCAGAAGCGTGCTTTTGGTTGCATTTCCCGCCGTTTTAGAGCTGACAAGTTTGTTTGCCGCGATCCAGTCATGAAGTGGTCGCAGGTGAGCAGAAGCAGTCGAGATCCGTCAGGCTGACTGGTCGTGCGTGTACACCGGTGCATGATGCTGCCAAGGACTCCAGAATGCCCACGCAGGGCTTAAATAGCATGGCTGTTACTGATTATCTGACTCTGATCACGCGACGTTTCCAGGAATACGCGGTGGGCTTGAGCGCGCTGCGCGATGGAAGAGTGCGATGTTTCAGCATCGCGTCTGGTTACCTCTTCAGGCAATGGTCTTGGGCTGCTCACTGAACAGAGTGCGTCGCAGCATTCCGATAAGAGTCTGGTGACGTCTGTCATACTTGATTGTACGACCAGCTTTCTCGACGGCTGCTTCGAAGTGCAGCGGCCCAAGGAACATGGTAGCTGGTTGCTCCAGTTGAGCTTCATCCGCGATTCGTTCAAGCATCCGCCGGCCACTACCACTCAGCTTGTGAGCACGACACAGTTCATGCAGTAGCAGATTGGGGGCATTCATTGTCATGGGAGCGTGGTCGGCGATCTTGTAACAGATCATCGCGATCCCGACGACGACGAATGGTATCAGCAGAAACCAGGCTCCATTGATGCTCTGTGTCTCGATTTTTTCCTGATATCCGAGACTGAGTTCCGAGAGGCGAGTTTCGGCAAATAGGCATTGAATGGAAAACAGCATGTCAGTGCTCGGGGGCTAGGACTTGATTATTTCCTGTGAACGACGCTGGATTGCTTCCAACGCAATGTTGCGGATGGGGCATCCCGGTAGGTCCGCAAGTTTCTTCAGAACTGCGAAAGTCGCATCACCATGCGCGTTCGCCATTACCTCCGCAGCGGTGATTCTAGCTTCAAGGTGATCTTCCTGAACGATATGTTCAAAAGATTCTGATAATAGATCCACTACGGCTAATGCATCTGCCATCGCGATTGCCGCGATACGGTTCTTCAGTACAGGGTGACGGATTGCATCGGATACACGCTGCAGTGCATTGGGGTCAACCATCATCACTGCGCGTCCGAGAATACGACGACTGCGTGGACGCAGTTCCTGGAAGCGATGCATCATCGAATCGGCGTGCAACGGTTGGATTACACGTCGGATGCCGCGGACAATGTTTTCATCTTTGTGATCAATCAACGCGATTAAACGCTTAAGAAGCCGGGCATGTTCGTTATGGCCTACCTCTTCCTCGTCGTTTGCTATGTGTAGTGCCGCGCGAACAATGATTTCACTCTCTGGAACAGCACATTGAGAGAGCGCAAAGCAGACAACGGGGTCGTACACCGGGTTCTTTTTCTCAGCTACTGCAGCGATCAGATGCAGTGTTTTGATGGAATCAGTTCCGCAGATGGCGTAGATATGCAGTAACGCTGGGATTTGAGTTTCACTAATTTTGTCAAGCATTGATTCGTCACCGCGGCAGCTTGCCGGCATGCCAATGTTGGCCAGATTCTTCAGCACCACGGAGGACGGATCGGGTGTGATCGAGTTAAGCAGCACGCTGCGAAAAGCATGATCGTCGCGGGTACGTACCAAAGTCGTGACACTATCATCCATCTGACGGCGTTTGATTGTGCTCGCCAGAAGATCCAGAACACCGATGTGCTTGGATTCCAAAAAACGTTCGAGGATCAGTTTTCGGATTGGGGTCGGTTCACTCATGACTTTCCGAAGTTCGCTATCGCCCCAAATCGATAGAACCAGAAAAGCATCAGCAAGTGAAACATTGTCGTGTTGACTGATGGTACCCAGTGACTTGTGCAGCCTCTCGAGTGCCGCGTTACGAATGGTCGGTGTGTCGCGGTCGCACCTGGCGCGGCCGCCGAGAATATGGGCCAGTTTCAGAACGGCAGCGGTGGCACGCTGTTGAATCTCCTCCGTTTCACCCGTCTCAGCCAAGTCGACAAGCATTGGAATGAACTTGGTCAATTCCAAGGATTCAGCGGCTGCGATTGCTGTCGATGTATCCGCCCCACGGTGCTTTAACGCTTGCGACACCGCGCCTTCGAACCACGTTTTGCGCGTCCTTAACAGTAGATGGTCCGTTGTTTTCAGCTGCTGCCACCGAGCGAGAAGTTTCGCAGGAACTCTGTCTTCGCGTCGCTGCAGAAGAGTACTCAACGCCATGTCCCGGTGCTCATGCAGTTCACTGTCGAGGCACGCCAGCAGCACATCCACCGCGGCTTCGTTCCGGGTGCGACTGAGGACTGCGTAGGTCAGTTCCTGCCCCTGCATGCTGTTTGTGCTTTGTATAAAGTGGCATCGGTTGAAACAAGTGATTCGTACTGGGGTCATCCAGCGGTATAAAAAACTAGCTTTTTTCCGCATGGATTCTGTCCAACTTTCCGTTTCGGTTCGGGCCTTTGCATCAATTTTGTTACCGAGACCGCAAAATCAGAATTACCCAACCCATAGGGGCTGTAAGAATTACACCTTCGCTGTGCGAGCACCTCTGCAGAGGGGGTTCTTGGTGAGGCTGCGTTGAAACGTTGGTAGCTTGTTTTGGGCTTTGGGACGCTGGGAAGGGGCTGTGATCTCTCTATACTGGGTGCTGAGCCCATTCTCTCCTGTTATCCGCCAGCCATTGTCATGCGAGCAGCAAGCCAAATCCTCACAGAATCTTTTTTGGAGGTTCGCGCAAAGTTA
>JAPOKD010000617.1 GCA_029977825.1 Planctomycetota bacterium
GGCAAAATGTGTCGGTTTATTGAGCGTGTTTCCTCATCAGGAAACGAGGACCATTCTTGAAATGTGGATCATCCCCCTGATGCACTATGTGTTGTTGGGATTTTGCCCTCTGCACAGGATGAGAATGGATCCCAGCCCCGCTCTTGCTGCAGGGTGCGGTCAACTGTTCATGACAAATCAGGACGCGTATCGAAGAGCGGGAACACACGCAGCAATACGTGGCTCGCGGCACGATGGGGTCAAACTGCCGCGAGCTTATCGTGAGGCAGGGCTCATGACTGATGTTTACGATGGTCAGGAGTTGGCTGAGTGTCGGATGTATCACTCCGCACCTGAGGTCATTCGGGGCGTGTTGAAAAATGCTACGGAAGGGCTGGCAGCAGCAAAATTGATTTTTCCATTCACAATTCTGCTCATTGGGGGCAGTGTGCTTCCTCTTATTTTGTTGGTCTGGAGCTTGGCTGTTGGTGACAGTATTGCTGCGCTGGTTTCAGGTATAGCAGTGCTAACCGGGCATTTTCCTCGACTGCTTGCTGCGCTGCGACTGTCTCAATCTTGGCTGGGAGTTTTGTGTCACGCACCTGCCACCCTGTTGTTTGTTATCTTGCAATGGATTGCTTTTTTGAATCATCTGGCCGGTCGGCAGGTTGCCTGGCGGGGGCGAACGACGAGCTGATCAGCATTTGTTTGCGTGATCTCTGGTTGTTTGTTCAGCATTGGTCTGTTGCTGGAATGTAGAAAATGACAAATCGGTTCAGTGGTTTTCGCTGCGAACATGGGAGTGCTCTGATGCGACATGCGGCTTTTGCATTGATGGTTTTGCTGCAACTCTCAGTTGCGCATTCTGCACGTCCAAATTTTTTAGTTGTGCTGGCTGATGATTTGGGCTTCGGGGATCTTGGGTGTTATGGGAACGAGTCGATTCAGTCGCCACGGATTGATCAATTCGCCAAAGAGGGCGTGAGATTCACAAGTTGTTACGCCGCGCATCCTAATTGTTCACCCTCACGTGCCGGGCTGATGACAGGCCGAATACCCTTCCGGCTCGGAATCTACAATTGGATTCCAATGTTTTCACCTATGCATGTGAAGCAAAGTGAAATTACTTTGGCGACGCTGCTGCGTGATTCCGGGTATGAAACATGTCATGTGGGAAAGTGGCACCTGAACGGGCGTTTTAACTTGCCTGGCCAACCACAACCCCACGATCATGGATTTGAACATTGGTTTGCAACTCAGAATAATGCCCTGCCCAATCACCGAAATCCAGAAAACTTTGTGCGCAATGGCGACGAGTTGGGAACGTTGAATGGATTTTCGGCAGATCTTGTAGCGGGGGAGGCAGTGGAGTGGCTTCGTGTACATCGTGATCCTGGCAAGCCGTTTTTTTTATTCGCCTGCTTTCATGAACCACACGAGCCGATTGCATCTGCAGACAAATATCAGCGACTGTACCCCCATCAGGACCCCGCCTATTCTGCCCACCACGGCAATATCTCACAATTGGATGCTGGCTTTGGACGTTTACTTGATGCGGTCGAGCAACTCGGTTTGCTGAATGATACCGTTGTAATCTTCACCAGTGATAACGGACCAGCTATCACGGCCATGCATCCACATGGGTCGGCTGGGAAGTTACGCGACAAAAAAGGAACGGTTTACGAGGGTGGGATCAGAGTACCAGGAATTGTGCGTTGGCCTGGCAAAGTTGCAGCAGGCGTCGTGAGTGATGTCCCTGTCAGTGCTCTTGATATTATGCCGACGCTTTGTCAGCTGGGCGAGACAAGCCTGCCAACAGATCGTGTACTGGATGGAGCCAGTCTCGTACCGCTGCTGAATGATGAGCCATTGCGAAGAGCGAAGCCGCTGTATTGGCAGTTCAATCGAGCCAAGGGGGTGGCAAAAGTTGCCATACGTGATGGGGAGTGGAAATTGCTAGCCTCGATCACCGAACCGGGGCCAAAGACAGGAGCCGATTTGACCCAGCTGGAAATGCAGGCCATCAAGAATGCACGTCTGAAAGACTTTGAGTTATACGATCTTCACAAGGACCCGAGTGAGTCTCAGGACCGGAGTGATGCTGAGCCTGCTGTTTTGAAACGACTTGAAAAGCAAATGCAAGCAATTTATCGGAGCGTGCAAAAGGAGGGACCTGTTTGGCCGGATTGGAAATGGCCGCGTTACGAGTCGGAGCGGATCATTTGGCCTGATTACTGGCTGAATCGTAAAAAACGTTGATTTTTCGCAGTAGCAGGGCATGCTCAGCGCGGAGTTTTTTCACCCCGCTGAGGCTGGTGGATTGACACGCAAATTCGGCTGGCTGCTACTAGCTCTGTACGTTAAACTCCTGTCGCTCAGCAGGGGGATCGTGGTGATTTCGCGAAAACCTACAAGGATGCTTCGCAACTAGCCACGATGCCTCGTCAAGGATGACGAACTGACAATGAACAATTTTGGTCGCGTTCTCAAGATTGCCGCACAACGCAGGTTTGCCCTGGTTGGGATTCTGGCTTCCTCGCTGGTAATTGCAGTTCTATGGGGAGCTAACATTGGCACTCTCTACCCGCTCGTTGAAGTCGTATTCAAGGGTGATAGTCTACCCAGCTATGTTGCATCCCGGATTGAAGCGTCTCAAGTTGATCTAACGGAAATTGATCAGCAATTAGATGAACTTTCCGGCTCAATTGCACTTGCTGATGATGGCGATAAACTCGCCTTGCAGGTTGAGTTGCAGGCATTGGAGTCACGTCGTGCTTTGGTAAGTGAAACGCATGCATGGTTCATCAAAGTCAAGCCTTGGGTCGATCGTTACGCTCCTGAAGGCCCCTATCAGACATTGATGCTGATTGTGGCGATGCTGGTTGGTGGAACAGCGCTGAAACTGTTGGCGTTGATGGCCAATCTCTTGTTGGTGCAATACGTTGCCGAGCGGACAGCTTTCGATTTGCGGTCGGCGTTCTTTCGCAAATCACTGTCTTTAGACCTAGATTCGTTTGGCGAAAATGGATCAGCAGAATTGACGTCACGTCTAACCAATGATGTGTCTCACGTGTCTGCAGGATTGTCTGTCTTGTTGGGGCGCATGGTGCGTGAGCCACTGAAAATGCTGGTTTGCCTCGCTGGAGCCATGTTCATTTGTTGGCGATTGATGCTCTTGGTGATGATCGTCACTCCGATTGTGGTTCTGGTGATGTCTTACCTGAGCCGAGCAATCCGGCGGGCCAGTCGGCGCGCCATGGAAGAAATGAGCCAGCTTTATGGAATGCTCAGTGATGCCTTTGCTGGAATACGCGTCGTCAAGGCATTCAACACGCAAGCCTTTGAACGAGCAAAGTTCAGACGTGGAACTTATGCTTTTTACCGTAAATCAATGAAAATCGCCTTCTACAACATGTTGGCTCGCAGTAGCAGTGAAATGCTAGGTATGACAACGGTTGGCATGGCAATCCTTGCAGGCGGCTATCTGGTGGTCAATCAAGAGACACACCTGTTTGGAATACCGATGAGCCAGCAGCCGCTCAATGTGGGTGAAGTGCTGATGTTCTTTGGCTTTCTGATTGGTGCTTCTGATCCAGCTCGTAAGTTGACTGATGTGTGGAGTGGATTGCAGAGAGGTGTTGCAGCGACCACCCGTGTTTACGACATCATTGACAAGACCGTCCGGGTCCAAGAGCCAGTGAGCCCCGTGTCCGTGGCTCGACCGCACAGGAAGATCACGTTCAGTGATGTCTGTTACCAGTATTCCTCTGGACCCAAGGTGTTGCAGGGGATGAACTTTGAAATTCAACACGGGGAGACCATCGCTGTCGTTGGTCCCAATGGCAGTGGGAAGAGTACCCTCGTCAGCCTGCTATGCAGATTTGATGACCCACAGTCGGGGGAGGTTCTGTTGGATTGTGTCCCTCTCAGAGAGATGCGAACGAGGGATGTGCGCCGCAGGATCGCTCTTGTGACTCAACGAACAGCATTGTTCGAAGATACGATCGAAAACAATATTCGTTATGGCAGCCCCGGAGCCGATTCGCATGCCGTGGTTCGTGCTGCCAAACTCGCTTTTGCCGATGATTTCATTCGTACCAAAAC
>JAPOKD010000634.1 GCA_029977825.1 Planctomycetota bacterium
GTGATTGGTTGCGGGACCAGAAGGAAACGGCAATCCGATTTGAGGAGGCCAAAGTCGCGCGTTGGCGGAGCGGGGAGGGAGAACTTTCCGCTTATGAATCTGACAAAGCGCTCTTCTTCGCCCATTTGGAGGATCAGCTGGAAGCATCCCGCCGATCAGGTGGCAGTCATTGATAAAGGTCTGCATAGAATGGGCAACTGGGTTTGAAAAGGCGACTGCTGGTAAATGAGCCTGTCCAGTCATGCGTAGGATTGTCCTTGTTTCATGGAGTTGTGGCTACTTTCACCCTTTGTCATGTTGGGTTGGCCGCGGTTGGCTGGGTATAATGGAGAATAATCTGTTCTGCTGATCTACCTTCTTGCCCTCCTGACTCGCGATTCTTTTCCATGCCCCGGAGCCGACTTGGACCACTCGCAGTAGAGACGAAATTGGGGGATCATCCATCGCGAAGTTCTGTCTGGCGGGCGATCCATGTGCAGCTGAAGCGAGCTGTGGCTGTCAAGGTATTTGCCTCGCCTTTCGGTGGCACGCCGGAAGCCCGTTCTGCATTTGCGGCTGAATGGGAAGTCCTGAAGCAGATTCAACACCCTGCTATTGTCCGCTGTTATGGTGGTGGCTTTGAGGAAACAGATGCCTATCTGGCCCATGAACTCATTGAGGGGCCTACCTTGGCAAGTGAGCTGGAACGACGCTCGCGTCTGCCATGGGAATCGGTTTTGGATCTTGCTGAAGCGTTGACTGGGGCGTTGGAGTCGCTGCACGAAAAAGAGATTGTGTACGGGGTGTTCCAACCGGAAAAGATTCTCTTTGCAGGATTGAGTCCGGTCCTGATTGATGTACGCGTTGACAGGGCAAACACTTTATACCGTACCAATCGGGCGGTGGACCCAAACGAAGTAACGTTTTGGTCACCAGAGCTGGTTGAAAATGCAAACGCATTTTCGGTTCACTCTGACTTGTATTCCTTGGGTGCGGTTCTCTACACCGCGCTGACCGGTCGATCTGTTGTTTCAGGAAGTTCCGTTGAAGAAGTGCGAGGTAATGTTCGTTACGAAACACCTCAGAGTCCTGCTTCGATTGTCATGGAGTGTCCCGTGTGGCTTGACAAGCTGATCATGCAAATGCTCGAGAAAGATCCAAACGATCGACCGTATGGTGCTGCTGCGGTAAGCCTCGCATTGAAAGAGGTTCGACGCCGAGCCATGTCACGTGCAGGAGTGGCTGAACACGTTTCCCAAGGATTTAGCCCGCTCAATGTCACCGACCAAAAAGAACGAGATGAAGCCCGGATCCTGCTGGGGCATGGCGCATTGGAGGTCGATGAGGATGAAACTGTCAGCAAGCCTGAGTGGTATGACCGAGCCATCGTTCTGTTTCTTGGGCTAATCGTTATCGCTTCAATGATCACGTACACGCTTTGGCCGTTGAACGAAAGTCAGATGAAAGACAGGGCGGAGGAATTACTGGCGCGTAAAAATCGTAACGCTCTGAATCAGGCTAAGGTCAGTTTCCTCATTCCGATGCTCGAGAGGTATCCTGACGGAGAGCATGCTGACTGGGCGAAAGATCAACTAGATCAGGTCGAGATGAACCAGGCTGAACACCTGCTGAAGGTCAAGTTGAAGACGAATCTACCGTTATCCAATGAGGGTGAGCGACTTTACGCCGAGGCATACGAGTTTGAAAAATTTGGTGACGTGACAACCGCCCTGGATCGTTATCGCAGCATGGAGACTCTGCTTGCCGATAACGAAACTTACAAACCATTCGTGAATCTGGCACGGAGACAGATCGCAAGCATCGAGGAAAACGGTGTCGAACAGGGCGAAGCCGCGCGGATCATTCAAACCAAGCTTGATCAGGCAGAGGAAGCGTTGCAGAATGGAAACAGCATCGCCGCTCGTAAGATCTGGTACAGCATTGTGGATCTGTATGGCAACAACGGCAATGTTGCAACACTTGTTTCAAAGGCACAGAAACTGATCGCCGACAACGGTGTCCAAGAGGAGGAGCCAACAAAGTGACTAGGCATGATAATTTTGGCTCGCCCATCGATGCTCAATTGGTTGCTCCTCCTAGCCCCATCGAGGAGGCAGGGCCGACAACTGTGTCTCCAACATCTGATGCCGTTAGTCATGCACCCCAACGCTACGGTGGAGCCGATAAGCTGATCCAGAGTAAGCTGGCAGTGTTGGCCTGCCTGTTTCTGGTGACAGGTTTTCTGGGGTTGCCGTTACTCTGGATGAATCGAAGATTCAGTGCAGCAGAGCGTTGCCTATGGGCGATTGCCGTGATTGTCTACACGCTCGTTCTGATCGGGATTGTCGGAGCCATTGTTGTCTGGTGCTATCGACAGATTATGGGGTGATCGATCGTCTTGGGTGACGGTAAGCAGCCCATCGGTCGCAAGAACACCGCTACTTGAGCTTTGTTTTCCAGCGGTCAATCTGCAAGCGAACCTGATCCGGTGCCGTCGAGCCATAACTGACGAATGCAGCAACTGAATTCTTGCAGCCAAGTGAATCGAAGACAGTTGCATCAATTTCCGGTGCGTGGTTTTGCAGTAGCTCCAAAGGCAGTTCTGCCAGCGGGACATCTCGTTGCATGGCTTCGCCAACGATGGCGCCAACAAGGTGATGGGCTCGTCTTTGAGGAACGCCTTTGTCAATCATCCATTCCATCAGTGTCGTTGCGTCCAGATAGCCACGTTCCAGTCGACTCTCGATCGCTTCGCGTTGCAATTCGCTTCCGGACACAATTGGCGCTGCCAACTCAAGCATCGCCTGAACGGTGTCGAATGAGTCGAATAATGGTGGTTTGTCTTCCTGCAGGTCACGGTTGTACGCCAACGGAAGATTCTTCACTAGCAGCATCAATGTTTGCAGATTACCCATCACCCGTGCTGACTTGCCTCGAGTCAGTTCGAGTGTATCTGGATTTACTTTCTGAGGCATGATGCTGCTGCCGGTGCAGAATTGTTGCGGAATTTTGATGAAGTTGTATTCCACCGTGCTCCATAGAATCCATTCTTCGGCCCAGCCACTTAGATGTGAGGCAATGGTGGCCAAGACAAACGCACTTTCCAGCATGAAGTCTCGGTCGCTGCTGGTATCAAGGCTGTTCGCAGTAACACCTTCAAAACCAAGTTGGCGTGCCGTCTGCTCCCGGTCAATAGGAAGTGTTGTCCCGGCAACCGCAGCAATGCCAAGACTGCACTGATTGACTCTGCGTCGACAATCAGCGATTCGTTCTCGATCTCGTTGGAATTTTTCGATGTAGGCGAGCCAGTAATGAGGGGCCAGCACAGGTTGAGCACGCTGCAGATGCGTGTATGCCGGTAGAATGGTTTCGAAGTCGCCATCACATCGACTTAAGAATGCACGTTGCAATGTTTCCAGACGTGCATCGATGCCGTCGAGTGCCTCACGAACCCACATCCGGATGTCGGTACTGACTTGGTCATTCCTGCTACGTGCCGTATGTAATTTCCGCCCAACATCACCGATCCGGTCGATCAAGGCCTGCTCGACATGCATGTGGATATCTTCCAACTCAAATCGGAACGGGAGTTGGTCATTGTCAATTTCAGACTGAATTTCCACCAAAGTGTCGCGTATGAGCGAAAATTCTTCCTCAGTCAATAAACCGACATTGGAAAGCATCTCAGCATGGGCAATCGAACCACGAATATCCTGCCGATACAAGCGACTGTCGAAACTGATGCTCTCAGCGAAGGCTTCAAGCCGTTCATCGGTGCTGGCCTGGAAAACACCGCTTCTGGAGGGGCTTTTCACGGATCGATTGTCCCAATTGCTATGGATTCTTAATAATTCACGCAGCTTGTGCGTTCAGTGAGGATTCCATTATCCCTGACACACAGAGAAAGACGACCCCGCTGACATAGAAACCTGAGAACGCGCAGTGCTCTGGTTTTGCCATCAATCCATCAATCCTGCGTTCCCAGTCAGATTTTGCCTTAGCCTGATGCGAGGGCTCCGGTCA
>JAPOKD010000228.1 GCA_029977825.1 Planctomycetota bacterium
ACGTGCGAGTACAGCTGTATCAGCATCACCAGCTTTGGACGATTTGCGGTCTTGTGGCTGGACGAGGCTCCAGTAACCCTGTTTGGCACGGTCAAAATGGTGCCCGTGGGAACAGGCAAGCCCATTCTCTTGCCGCTGAAGTGTGGCATGGCATTTTCTGACAGTGCAGCGAAGTTCAAACATGCAAGGATTGTACGTTCTCTTTTCTTGTGGAACAGGGTCGGTCTCTACTGCCAGAGTCCTGTTTACCTGAAGTCGTTGACAGGCTCGCCTGCGAGAAGCATTTGGCTCACTCTGTTTTACGGAAGTGAAAAACGACTTGGGTGTTTCTTTACCCTTGAGGGCGCCTTGCCGACATTTTTTGCTCGGTACAACCGTCTTCCGTGGAAAATGTGAAGTGGGATATTTGCTTCTTTAACGCTTACTCAGGGTGCTTAGCTGAATCCGAGCCCGGAGGTGCAACACTAGTACAGGCGAGCTTGCTTTGTATAGGCATGAATACCCAGCTAGCTTCCAGTCTTCCCATGTGTCTGGTTGCTGTAATCCGTGTAATGGGGAAATCTGCTGCAAAGCGGAAATACGTAATATTCACACTTGGTGGATTGGGACAGAAGTGACAGAAGTGACAGAAATTGAATGCGAGCGAACAGCAAGTAAGTCTCCCGAAGTGTTGCAGTTCACGTTGTGTTGTGCGATTGCGACGTTGCTGTCAGCTTTTCTGGTGTTTCAGATTCAGCCAGTGATCAGCAAGATGATCTTGCCATGGTTCGGGGGTGGGCCTGCAGTCTGGACCTCGTGCATGATGTTCTTCCAGATCATGTTACTCGCTGGTTACGCCTATGCCTACACAATCAATCGACTGGTTTCTTTGAGGGTACAGGTGATTGTTCATCTGAGCCTTGTGGCAGTCTGTTTGATCTTCTTGCCGATCATTCCAGGTGAAGCTTGGAAACCCCTTGATGGCAGCCAACCCACCTTTCGGATTCTAACTGTCCTTTTGGCTCACGTGGGGCTTCCTTACGTGCTTTTGTCAGCAACCGCTCCCTTGTTGCAGGCTTGGTACGCGGCGAAGTTGCCTGGCAGGATTCCCTACCGTCTGTATGCCCTGTCAAACGTGGGGTCGCTTTTTGCTTTACTAAGTTTTCCATTCTTGATTGAACCGCTAATGGATAGTTCAAGGCAGGCATATGCATGGGCTGCCGGTTTCGTGGCATTTGCATTGTTCTGCGCGGGAATGGCTATTGTGCTGATTCGCACGCAAGATGCTCCGTTGCTACTTGACCCAAATGCAAAATCCGGGAGGGATCAGGATGAGGTCGCGCAACCTGTGACTGGAAAAGACTGGCTATTCTGGCTTGGGTTGGCCGGACTCGGTTCATTTGCATTGTTGTCAATGTCGAACCACATATGCCTCGAGATGACAGTTTCACCTTTGATGTGGGTTTTGCCACTGAGTGTCTATCTGTTGACGTTTATTCTCAATTTTGAATATTCAAAATTTTACATGCCGCGATTGTGGGCTGTCGGGTGCACTGCGGTGATCGTTGTGTATGCATTTTTGAATCACACTGATTTGGGCCTGCTGGATGTTTATTTTCCAAGCTCGGATCCTGACTTTTTTTGGGCCGATTACGGCGACCACCTTGTGTTGCAGACCACGATGTCACTTCTGGCACTGTTTTTCATCTGCATGTTGTGCCACGGTGAATTGGTTAGACGCAGGCCTCATAGCAGGTATCTGACGTCGTTCTATATGGCCATGGCTACAGGCGGGGCTATGGGTGGAATGGCCGTCGCGTTGGTTTGTCCACTCATCTTTAGTTCCTTCCTGGAAACGCAAATTACACTTGTGCTCGGAGTGATATTAGCCTGTTGCGTTATGGTGCCGTTTGGACCACAAAACGCCGACCAGAACCAGCGTCAACCTGCTATGGCTAAAACTCTGGTTTATGGCTTGAGTCTGGCGATGGGATTATCAGTGGCGTGGCTTGTCTTGACCGGGAATTGGGATGGTGGGAACGATGAAACTGTCGTGCAGCGTCGCAATTTTTATGGAGTGCTGCGGATTGATGTCGAAGAATCAAGCGATGACAATCAGCTAGGCAGGGCTTTGTACTATGGACACACTTTGCATGGATTCCAGTTCATTAATCCGGCATTGTCTCGAAAGCCAACCACCTACTATTCAGAGGATAGTGGGCTCGCCCTGGCAATTGCAGCACTGCGAGAAAAGAGTAACTCATTGCGGATTGGCGTTGTTGGGCTGGGATCAGGGACGACAGCTGCGTATGGCAAGAAAGGTGATTACTTTCACTTCTATGAAATCAACCCCGATGTAATCAAGCTGGCCAGGTCACCCTTCACCTATCTCAAGGATAGCAATGCTGAGATTGAAATTACGCTTGCTGATGCCCGCGTTGCTCTGGAAAGGCAGCCCTCCCTGAAATACGACTTGCTCGCGCTCGATGCGTTCAGCGGTGATGCTATTCCGGCTCATCTGTTGACAATGGAAGCCTTCAGGATTTACCAAAAGCATGTGCGCAAAGGCGGGGTTATCGCAATTCACGTCAGCAATCGTTACCTCAATCTTTATCCCGTTGTTGCCGGACTTGCACAAGGCAACGGTTACAGCTTGATCTGCATTGACACCTACCATGACGATGATGCTGGACAAGATGAAGCTGGTTCTTCGTGGTGTCTGTTGAGTACTGATGCCAGCCTGCTCACGAGGCCGGAGATGCTGACATTGCAGTCGGATGAGTTTTACAACGACCGAGCTTCAATTCAGTGGACCGACCAGTACAGCAATCTGTTACATGTGTTGGATTGATACTGAAACCCAAAACCGCAGTGAGGATATTGAGGAGGCCAAGTTCATAAAGTTGTTGTTTTCAAATCGCTGTCTCTTCATCGCCGTCATGGACTCATTGCCTGGAAGTTCTCGGAAGAAATAATCAACCAATCATCAACGTGACAGAACAGACCACGTGCTATTGTTGAGGTGTTGGTGTGAAGGAGTCGGGACTGAAACTGCCCAAGAGTTGAGGCGTCGCACCTACTGCAGGGGGGCGATTTGTTCCGTTCTGGTTGTCTGGGTTGTGTCGGTCTTTTGCATCAGTCCAGTCAGAGTGCAATCGACGCAGTAGTTTTCAATGTGGGTTTTGGCCGATAGGCCACATGCAAGGCTAGATAGAGGGGGTGCGATGGCGTCAGCTTTTCTTTCGCGAGCCCTTGCTATTGAATAATCATGGGTCGGAGTAGACTGAGTAAGAAGCATTCTTCGATGTTCGTTATCGTATTGCCGGTCAACTTGATCGGCCAGATCCGTGCTCAGTTCGATTTGATTCTGCTTGCACACTGTTGAACATGTCACTGCGTAAATTATCTCACTCCAAAGCAGCAATATTGGAATTTGGGAAATCCCAAAACCTCGATGATATGTTAATGGTGGATTTCCGCGGGCCGCAGCGCATGCTGGATCAGACCTTCTTTTCTGAGTATTTATTGAACGAGCGGGTTCGGTGTGATCGTCGTGGCCCCAGATTTTGCTTGCTCATCTTTGAAAGCACTGCTTCCCGGAATGTGGAGCACCAGATTGATGAGATTGGGAGGGTGCTTTCCAAGCACTTGCGAATCACGATGAGTTTGGAAGGATTGAAAACGCGGTCGTTGGCGCTTTGTTGACCGACACCTAGGTTGAGGGAGCGTGGACGGTTGCGAACTAGGTCATGGAGAAGCTTCTCTCCGGCTACAGTCCACCGCGTGCTTCGGTGTACAGTTATCAGAATCATCACCAGAGTGATGGTGGGACAGATGGCGGTCAGGATTTCGGGGACGCTACCGGTGATCCGAATCCGGTTGATGAGAGTGATGAAAACACAAGGAATGACGCGATCGTCACGGAAACGACGCGACAGAACAGCGTTTCATTACAGAGTTTTTTCGCTCAACCCGTGTCCTCGTCTCTGCGAGCTCGCGACGTTCTGGCTTCATTGCTGGGGCTGATTCTCTTGTCACCTCTGCTGTTTGTGTTGGGGGTTGCCGTCAAGGCCACCTCTGGGGGGCCAGTTTTGTTTCGGCAGCAACGAACAGGCTTGGCGGGAAAGCCTTTCACAATCCTGAAGTTGCGGACGATGCGAGTGGGTGCTGAGGAGCAGAAGGCGGCGTTGCTGAGTCAAAGTGAACAGGATGGTCCTGCATCGAAAATGGCTCAGGACCCACGGATCTCGAGCATTGGTGGTTTTTGCGTCGAATCAGTCTTGATGAACTGCCACAACTTTGGAACGTTCTTCGGGGTGCCATGACGTTGGTCGGCCCACCTCCCTTGCCTTGTGAAGAGATTGATTCAGGCAGGAACTGGCAGCGTCGCAGGTTGGACGTCACTCCTGGTCTGACCTGTACGTGGCAGGTTTCAGGGCGGTCAATGGTTTCCTTTTCGGAGTGAATGCGATTGAATCGTGATTACACTTAACGACGTTCAGCGAGGGGGGGCATGTCGTTGATTGTTCGCACCATCCAGGTTGTTTTTAAAGGCACTGGAAGATAGCAGGCTGCCGGGGACTCTCGAGAATGGCCACTGTTGATCAGGTCGCTGAGTCGACCTGGTTTGCTGAGTCGATCAGAGTGTTCGACAGAAGAGATTTGAAAGTAAAATGAAATTGTGGCCTTGTACGGGCCGCCTTCTGATCACTTATTCACTTGATCGGCTTCGCATTCCAGTGTTTTTCTGAGGAAGTCGCTCTGGGTAGCCCTGCATAGATCCATCAGTTCATGGGTGTCGCGGAAGAGTGCCAGCCATTGCAGTTCTTCTGATCCAGCTTCACTCTCGATTTTTTCTGCTGCTTCCGCGATTTCTTCAATGCTGCTGCTGCGAGCAATTGCACCCAGATCGGAGGCCAATGATTTCAATTCAGCAATGTCCTGCTCGGTTACGGCTTTGGCAAGACGCTCAACCTGATACCCGATCTGGATTGCGGTTTGCTTGCGAATCGAGAATGCACCACCAGCAAACACGGGTGAGCTTGAGTTGATGGTTTTTTCAAACAGTTCGACCAGTTCAGGATCGAACTGTGTGCCTGCACAGCGTTTCAGCTCTTTGATCGCTTCTTCATGAGAACGGCCCTTTCTGTAAATTCGATCGGACACCATCGCATCGTAGCTATCCGCGATTGAAAGCAGACGCGCTCCTAGCGGGATCTCATCTCCCTTTGGCAGGTGGCTGCCGCCTTTGGAGCCGTCATAGAAGGCATGATGATTGAAGATGATTTCGGACAGAGGTGGGCAATCAAAAGCACTTGTGATGATTTCTACGCCAATGCGATCGTGGCGGCCCATCAGTTCCCATTCATCTCCGGTCAAGGAACTGGGTTTGAGCAAGATTTCATCGGGAACTCCAATTTTTCCGATGTCATGCAACAGAGCTGCAATTTCCAGAACATAGACCTCAGCCGGTTCCAGTATTTCACAGCCGATTCTCGTACAGATGTCGGCAACACGACGGCTGTGCTCGGCAGTGTTTGCGTCTCTGTAAGAAAGTGCACTGACCAGTGCGGTGACCGCTGGATACGGGATTTCAATCCGTTCCTCGGGCTCGGATTGAACTTCTTCCTCTTCGCTTTCGCTGGAAAAAGCATAGTTGTAGCAAACGATTCGATTGCGTCCTTCACGCTTGGCAACGTACAAAGCCCTGTCTGCCTGATGGATCAAGTCTTGCGTATCAACTGGCGTAAACCGAAGTTCCGAGACACCGACACTGACGGTTAGGCGAAGCTCTGCCGGGTCCAGTAATCGGATATCCGAGATTGCGATGCGAGCTTTTTCAGCCAGTGCGATGGCTTCTTCTAATCCAAATTGAGGCAATACCGCACAAAATTCCTCGCCTCCATAACGACAGACTCGTCCACGTCCCTTGAAGATTTCCCGAATCTTTTGAGCAACGCGTCTCAATACCTCGTCACCACTGTTGTGACCATAAGTATCGTTGACCAATTTGAAATGATCGATGTCAATCATGACACAGGACAATTTTGTTCCTAACGCTTGTGATTCCGTCCAGAGGCTTTCAAAGGCTTCAAAGAATGAACGTCTATTCAGGCAACCGGTGAGTGCATCCTGTGTTGCCAGGATTTCAAGTTCGCGATTTTTACGACGAACTTCGTCCCGATTGTTTCGCAGCAGGCCAAGCATCCGCTCGAGTTCTGCGCGGTGCTCTTCGAGGTGGGTCACATCGCGAAATGTCGCCAATGCACCTCGTTGACCGCGTTTCTTGCCGAGTGGCGCTGCATTGGCAGAAAATATTCGCTGGGGGCCGTTGTCCAGTTGATAGCGGAGGATTCTCTCGGTCTGCGGAACCGATTCATTGATGGCCATGCTCCACGGGTAGTTTCCGTCGACAATGTCGGCTTCAACCCATGACAGCCCAGATGCCCGAACTCCCTCCAAGTCATCCTGCCGCCTGCCTACTATTTTCGCGAATGCGCTGTTGGCTAGGACAATTCGACCAGCATCGTCCAGTACCAGCAGGCCCTCTGTAAGGGTGTCAAGAGCTTGCCGAACTCGATCTTGTACGACCTGAGTGTTGTTGAAAATCTTCAGTACACGCATGATGAATGCGGTGTAGGCAACCAGTCCGGCAAGGCTGAAAAACAACAGCAGACGGAACACTGGCATGTTCAGAGCTTGTGCCCACAAGCTCAGTTCTGGTTGACGAAATGTCAGTTCAAGTGTTCCCCAGGGCTGGCGATTTAGTGAGATGGGGACTTCAATGATGTCGGTGCCTGAATCTTCCAAGTCTCGCGAAGTCCAGAGTTGTTCATGGATCTTCGTTCTTGCCCTTAAGCCGCCCAAGTCCGTGCGTACACCGATGGATAACAGGTCTGGATCGCGATCCACAAGTGTTTGAAGTGTGGTTTGTAGGTCGATCCACTGCTGTTTACGAACGTGTGAGGAAGCATTGATCGCTACCGTTTCACTTAGTGCATGACGTAAATGCATCACCTCTTGGGTGTGGTCGGGCATTACCCCAAGCCACTGAGCTCCAAGAATGAGGCTGGCACCCACGCAGACCATTGCGAAGGCGAGCTTCAATGAGACGAATAAGATCCTGCCCACGGTGGACAATCCTGCCATTTTGGCGAATTACACTGACCACCCCACGCTTGAGTGGCTTCACAGCAAGAGTTGCTTACACCGAAGTCCCATGCTGAACAAATCGGTATGTCAGGTTTCACGAGTTGGTGCATCAGGTTGCCTGCGCAGGATGTACCGAATATTCCAATCTCGTCGTCTCAAACGGCATTGATTTTTCAACTAGTTCACTGCGGCATGTCTTCCATCTGGTCTTCGTCATAATCGATTGAACCACGATAAGCCGTCAGGATGGCTGTAGGTTCGACCATCCGCCATCGAGGAGCACTGGAGGCCAAAAAGGTAATTGCCGTGCTGCCTCGCAGGATCCAGGAAGCCCACTGAGATAATGCCTGCCGCAGATCCCGCAGAACCAACGACATATAGAAATGGACGGAGTTACCGTTGTTTTACGTAGCGTGTCCCAGTCTTACCATAGCACAGCTTGTCGAATATCGACTTCTAGTAGTTCACGGAACATTGTTGCTTCCCAGCGCACCGTGCCCGCTACAAGAATCATGTGTGGTCTTACGACTTTGTGACGGATCGAACCGAGGATGGTCGTCAACTTCGGTTGTTGGTAGTGATCGACGAGTTCACGCGAGAATGCCTGGCGATAGAAGTAGGGCGTTCGTTTACTGCTGAAGATGTCGTAGGTGGGTTGCAGTACCTGTTCGCCGTACGCGGCACCCCCGCACACATTCGCAGTGACAACGGCCCAGAGTTCGTGTCCAAGGTAATTTGCCGTTGGCTGAAAGAAGCTGATGTCAAAACACTGTTTATCGCCAAGGGCAGCCCTTGGGAGAACGGCTATGTCGAATCGTTCAATGGCACTCTTCGCGACGAACTGCTAAACGGTGAAATCTTCCTGAGCTTCAAGGAAGCTTGCTGGGTGATTGATCGCTGGCGACTCGACTACAACCATCACCGCATCCACAGTTCATTGGATTATCAAACCCCTGCCGCATATGCGGCAGGCTGTGTACTTCCGGCTTC
>JAPOKD010000747.1 GCA_029977825.1 Planctomycetota bacterium
CTGGTGCTGCGTGATGACGGCATCTGGGCCGCGGGGCCACAGAAATCAGAAAATGGCATGAAGCTGGACTACGAGACAGGAAAAGTTCTCGAAACTTTTCCTGCCCGCCGCGCCTGTACTCGCGCCACCGGTTGTGCTGACAGCGTTTTTTATCGAGCAAGTGGTGGAACGGTTCGCGTGCTTACCGATACCAATACCGCCCAGCATATCGATCCAATGAGACCACCTTGTCAGGATGGTGTACTGGTAGCGGGCGGTCATTTGTATTGGGGACCATGGATGTGCGGTTGTCAGTTGTCCCTCTACGGCAACATCGCTCTGCGGCCGGACGGCACTGATAAGGTCAACGACACGATCACGGAACCAGCGCGGCTTGCTGGTGATCTAAGCCTTGACGTACCCTCCATCAATGCGAAGCCCAATGACTGGGCAAGTTTCCGCAGTAACAATGCTCGAAACGATCAAACAGAAAATGATATCCCCGATAATGTTTCACTCAGCTGGTCAGTCGATCTGGCGGATCATGTACTTCCAACGGCGCCGGTGACGGCTGGTGGCATGGTCTTCGTTGCTGATCGCTCGGGCGCAGTGCGTGCGTTCCATTCAGACGGCTCGACCGCATGGACCACCTACACCGGCGGCCCCATCTACTACGCACCGACCGTTTCCAACGATCGTGTTTATGTGGGCTCTGCCGACGGACGTGTCTATGCCATGGCAGCAAAAGATGGCCGCTTTTTATGGTCTTATCGTGTTGGTCCGAAGGATCGCTGGTTACCAGTGTACGATCGCCTGATTTCGGCGTGGCCTGTCGCAGGTGGTGTCGTCGTCGAGGGTGATACAGTTTTTGCCGCCGCCGGAATTACGCATTACGACGGAACCCATGTAGTTGCGCTCGATGCCATCAGCGGAAAACTTAAGGCCTCGAATCGCAATTCAGGCACGCTTGAACAGGAAGTTAACAACGGCATCAGCATGCAGGGCAACCTGACCATGGTTGATGGCCAACTACGTTTTCTCGCAGGAGGTGTCTATGAAACGGCTCGCTACAATCCCGCAAACCTCGAATGCTTGAACACACCACGCAAACAGGTATCGTCACAATATCGAACGGCGTTCTATCCGTACTACCCAGATTATGGAAAGTATGTCTCGCTTGATTACCAATGCAGCGATGGCTGCTCGCTGTCACACGATGCAAGCTATGAAGGCAGTCAGTTTGTGAATCTGGCAAGGCAACCAGCTCTGCCACCTGGGACTAAAAAACCTGTCAAAGAAGCAGCACGGTGGGTGCGTCGCGGCGGCAAAATGCCCGAAGCAGTCTGGTCAGATAAAGCGAATCGACGTTTCACCAGCTTCGCTGTCAACGATAAGACACTGTTGGCGACCGGCCACCCGGATAACCAACCGGATCAGAGTTTTCTGGTCGCCATCAATACCACTGATGGAACAGACAAGTGGATTGCCCCGACTCCAGCCAACGCAGTCAAAGGAGGCACCGCCGTCGATCCCAACGGTCGAATCCTCGTTGCTCTGGAAAACGGACAACTACTCTGCTTCGATGCCGTTCCTTGATCATGCCGTGAACGCACCGTCTACCACAGAATCGTTGCTAAGTTGCATATAGCCATAAACGCTTGTTTGGCATAAACGTTGTGAATACCCCTGCGACTCTCCTTCTCTCGTCACATATCGAAAGTTCATTCACCCTGAAACTTCTGCTACAAACGGGGGTTAAATCGGCAGTTCCTGGAAAATCATACCTCCATCCATCCCGGTGTCTGACCATGATCCGAACAGCATTCCTGCTCATTCTCATCCTCGCTTGCACCATCGTGCCGACCTTGGCCCAATCGCCTCGTGATGCCCGTTCCCGTGGCGGTGGTGGACAGATTCCTCAACCAGGCAGTACCCTGCCCTCCGTGCGGGCAGTTGATGAACAAGGACGTGATTTTTCCACGGCAAGCTTACGCGGCAGTTACACGGTGTTGGTATTTGGCTGCCTGACCTGACCACCTTTTCTTCGCAATGTCCCCAGTTTGGAGACAGTCCAGCGCGACTATCAGCCACAAGGCGTGAAGTTCTATTACATCTACAAGGCACTCGCTCATCCTGAAAACAACGGCTACGTCACACCTTTCAGTATCAAAGAACGATTGATGCATGTTGAGGAAGCAAAACAGACTCTCGGTTCAAAGATTCCATGGATTTGTGACAACATGGACAACGACTTGAAGCATGCGTTGGGTAATCGACCAAACTCCGAGTTCATTATCGACCCTCATGGTAAAATTGTAGTATCCAGAGAATGGAGTCGGCCGGAGGAATTACGATCTGACTTGGAACGACTGGTAGGTCGGGTCACGAAACCAACGCCCCTTAGTGACCTGCAAATGCCAACTCGCAAGCCACCCCAAAAAGCTGCAACTGGAATCGTCAAACGAATCACTGTCTCTGGCAATATGTCACCCCTCAAGATCACCGCGAGAAAATCAGAAATTCCTCACTACGCAAAACTGCGTGCTGAAATCGGTGGTGACCAAATCTATCTAGGCTTCTTTCTCGACCCGCTATATGAGGTCCACTGGAATAATAAAGCACCGGCTTTGTCCTTTGACATCAAAACGCCGTCAGGTGTTTCTGTTACACCTACCACTGGCGCCGCGGAAAAGGTCGAAGTCGATGCCGATGCTGACCCGCGTGAGTTTCTCATCACCTTCAATGGCCGATCTTCGGAACCGATGGTCGTCACGGTCAAATACTTTGCCTGTGATGATGCAGAAACATTCTGCATTCCCGTGGAACAGGTATATGAAGTATCTTTTGAACGCGACCGGGATGGCGGCTCACGACGACAAGCCAGAGAACGGATGGCACAAAATCGTGTCCAAACTGGACCATCAAAAATGCGTGAGATGATGCAACGCATGGCAATCATGCGGACGCTCGACATCAATGGCGACGGAGAGCTTTCGGCTGAAGAAATCGAAGCAGCACCTAAGTCGTTACGTCAACTTGACCACGACCACAATACTCGTCTCAGCACTGAGGAGATTCGTGGTCAACGAGCCAGTGGAATGCGTGATCCACGCTTCAGAAACATGTCAAATTGACCGGCTTACCTGTTCCTGCAAAACAGGTCATGACTGCACCGATTGTTATTCGCCTAGTGCTTCTCGAACGAGAGCCTCGATGTCCATGCCACCGGTTCCAATGGAGTCCATGATGGAGTCGTGTTGCGTCTTTTCCTCATAATCTTCAACACGGGTGATGATCGTCTGAATCTCTTCAGGCTCATGCCCACGCTCGAGCAGATAATCTCTTAGGACCTGATAGTTTTTTTCGTTCGATTCCATCTGATATTCTCCGATTACCGATCTCAATGCCCAACGGACATGCAGGGGCAAACTCTTCAAATCAGCAGTTGTGTCGGAAGTGGGGAAGAGCAACGCGTGCGCCTTCAATCCCGCCAGACTCAACGCCAATACAGGGA
>JAPOKD010000487.1 GCA_029977825.1 Planctomycetota bacterium
GAGCCAAAATCCCGCAGCGAAGCTGGATATGCGGTTACAATGAAAACAGCCGCCGGTGGCGTCAATCAAGGCGGTAAAATAACTCAGAATGTTCCGCGCTTTACTTCATGGACCAGCAAACTCGCAGGCCATAAAATTTTGAATCAGAGAAATCGTCCAAAACACGCAGCCAGTCCCGCACCTTCAAAAGCTTGGCTCTCCCTCTTTCCGTTTTTGAATTGGGTGCCACATCCACCCAACTGAGGTTGGTCGAAAAAGGAACTTGCGAGCCTTAGACCAACCAGTGACACACGTAACCATGAACCAATGCATAGGTTCTCAACCAAGTCCCGGCTGCTTTATTCACCAATGAAATACACCTTTGTCTTCCTTCTCTTTCTGGCAGCGGCCATTTCCCCCCTTCAGCCCACCTCCGCACAAAGTGATGCAACATCGCTGGCGTTGCTTGTAAAAACACTTAATTCGACCGACAACCCTGAAGTGCGGACAATCCTGATGCGAGGCATGCTCAGCGGTTTGGCTGGGCGACGCAATGTGGATCCCCCGGAGGGTTGGAAGGAACTCAGTAAGAAACTCAAGGCAAGCCAGCATGCTGAAGAAAGCGAAATCTTTCAACAGTTGTCACAAATCTTCGGAGACTCGGAGGCCACCGAGCGAGCCTTGGCGATCTTGGAGGACACGACTGCTGATGCGGGAGCACGACGCACTTCCCTTCGCTCATTGTTATCCCAGCAGAACAAGCAGGTATCAGCGAAATTGGAAAGCCTGCTGGATGACCCAACCATTCGTCTCGATGCAATCCGCGGTTACGCCGCGATCGAAAACGCATCGGCCCCAAAGATCCTGCTGGAACGTTACGAGAAAATGGACGACTCGGTGCGACGCGCGGTCATCGAAACGCTTGCCACACGCAAGGGCTATGCCACTGCGTTGCTGAATGCCATTGATACAGGCAAAGTTGACCGCAAAGACATACCCGCTCATGTCGCCCGTTCGCTTGATGTGCTACTCGGTGAGCAATTCATCAAGGTCTTCGGTGAAGTCCAGGACCTCTCCGCTGATCGAGCGAAATTGATGGCGAAATATAAAGCGATGTGTAGTCCCGAAGCGATGAAAAAGGCAGATGCTTCGCGAGGTCGTGTTGTATTTTCAAAGACCTGTGCTTCCTGTCATCTCATGTACGGGGAAGGCGGTAAGATAGGGCCGGACCTCACAGGTTCCAATCGCGCAAATCTGGACTACATTTTGCTCAACAGTGTTGATCCAAGCTATGATGTGCCCGATGGCTACAAGATGGTTTTGATTCAAACTACTGATGGACGACTGCTGAACGGCGTGGTAGCCGAGGAAGATGCTCGAAGAGTCATTCTGAAGACAGTTGAGCAGCCTCAGATAGTGATTTTAAAAGAAGACATTGAAGCCAGAAAAATATCATCAAAATCGATGATGCCCGATGGACAACTGGAACAGATGAAACCACAGGAAATGCTTGACTTGATCAAGTACCTCAGAACAACCGCTCAGGTGGAGATGGCAAAGTGAAGCAGCAACGTCTCGTCAATTGGAATTGGTCCTGCGTGGCCCTGTGTGTATTAACAGCCACAGTGACCCATGCCGCTGACCCCCGCAACGAATTACCCAAAAAGCAACATCGCACCAGCGATGCGCCATTCCTGACGCCCGAACAGGCAGTGAAGAAAATGGCGATCCCCGAAGGTTTCGACGTGTCGATATACGCTTCGGAACCTGATATCGCTGAGCCAATCGGATTCTGTTTTGATGATCGGGGACGGATGTGGGTGGCCGAGAATTTCAACTATCGAACTCGCCGCGACCACACGGATGACCCCGTCAGTCGAATCCAGATTCTTGAGGACACCAATAGTGATGGTGTCTTCGACAAGAAGAAAACGTTCACCGATACCCTCACATTCACCTCGGGACTTGCACCCGGATTCGGTGGCGTATTTGTCGGTTCTCCCCCGAACCTGACGTTCATCCCTGATGCAGACGGTGACGATGTGCCTGATGGACCGCCTCAGGTGTTGCTGGATGGTTGGGGAATCAACGATCGCCACGAAACACTAAACAGCTTCATCTGGGGCCCTGATGGTTGGCTGTACGGTTGCCATGGTGTATTCACACAGTCGCGTGTTGGCAAACCCGGTGACAGTGACAAGGCGAGACAGTTCATTGATGGAGGAATCTGGCGGTATCACCCCACGCAGAAAAAGTTCGAAGTTTATGCTCGCGGGTTATCAAATCCGTGGGGATTTGACTTCAATGATCAGGGACAGGGTTTTGCTACCTGTTGCGTCATCCCACACCTGTTTCACGTCGTGCAAGGTGGTGTGTACACCAAACAAAGCCGACCTCATGTGAACCCGCATATCTACGACGACATCAAAACAATCCGTGATCACGCCCACCTGTCGGCACATGGCGGCGCGAGAATCTACTTGGCGGACGCTTTTCCCCCCGAGTACCGGAATCGACTGTTCATGTGCAATATCCATGAACATGCCGTACTTACTGATATCCTGACTCCGAAAGGCTCGAGCTTCATCGGAAGCCACGGCGATGACTTCATGCCAACCAATGACCTCGCGTGGGTCGGATTCAGCGTGGAAACCGGCCCTGAAGGCGGGGTCTACATTCTGGACTGGCACGACACGGATGTCTGTGGCAACACGATCAACTTTGCCAACAGCGGCCGAATCTATCGAATCATGCCCGAGGGTGCGAAGCCTATTGAACGGCCCAACCTCAGAGCGATGACCGATGCCCAGCTAGTCGATCTCCAATCACACACGAACGATTGGTATGTCCGGCAGGCAAGACTGCTGCTTCACTCACGAACGGCTGCTGGCAAGCTCAACAGCAAACTGGTGCATGAGAAACTCAACCAGATGTTTAACGCGGCCGCCACGACCGGTCCCCAACGTCTGCGAGCATTGTGGGCGCTACACGTGACGGATGGCCTCAGCACAGATCGACTTCAGGCCTTGCTGGACCACGATGATGAATATGTTCGCGGCTGGAGCATTCAGTTCCTGTGTGACCACAGCAGCATTCATTCCTTCCAAACTGCGGCAACAACCAAGAAGCCTGTCGTCAATCGCGCTACTCATGACAAGTTCGTTGAGATGGCAAGCAAGGACAGTTCCCAGATCGTCCGTCTTTATCTGGCATCTGCTTTGGGGCGTCTGCCATTTGCTGATCGTTGGGCGATCCTCCAAGGCCTCGTCTCACATGCCGAAGATGTGGATGATAACAACCTGCCAAGAATGTACTGGTTCGCATTGGAACCGATGGTTCCCAAACATACCGATAAAGCCCTGGCTCTTGCGGTGTCTGGCAAGATACCAAAACTGCAGGAATTTGTGGCTCGGCGCATGCTAAGTGGAGAAACAGTGGTAGATCTGAGTTCTTCCAAAAACCCAAAACCGAAGCCCGAATGGCAAACAACAATTCAAAAAGTTGCGCCGGGGTTCAACGTGCGAAACGTGGGTGAAGGCGGTGTGGTAGAACACAAAGCTTTCCGCAACGCAAAAGCTGTCCAAACGCATCCGCTCAACAAGAAGAAAGCAAGCAGCCTGCACCGCACGGCTGCAATACCGGCAGACAAGAATACGACTTTGCAACTGCGAGTCAGTCACCATCCACATGGTGATTGGCAACTGCGTGTTCTCGCCGATGGAAAGATGATTGAGGACCAAATGGTAAGTTCAAAATCCGTTGGCGATGACGAATGGTTGGATGTGTCGGTGGATTTGACTCCCTACGCGGGTAAGACAATAAAGCTTTCCATCGAAAATCATCCAAACAACTGGATGAATGAGTGGGCATACTGGAACAGAGTTGTCATCATCAGTGAGTAAACCATGAATCTCAGACTTGTTATTGCCGTTCTTTTCACCGCAGTATTCAGTGGTTCATTCAGTGGCTTGAATGCTGCTGAGAAGGCCAAAGTTGTATTCATCTCTGGCACTCCCAGTCATGGACGGATGCATCACGAGCATCGCGCAGGGAATATGATTCTCGCGAAAGCCTTGAACGACTCGGGGCTTGATGTTCAAGCGGCACTTGTGCCGCACTACGGGTACCCCAAAGACACGTCAATCCTTGAGGACGCAGATACGATTGTGATTTTCTGCACAGGCCATCGGGGTCACGTCCTCAATCCCCATCTCGCCGAATTCGACGCCTTGATGAAGAAAGGTACCGGCGTCGTAATGATCCACTGGGCCACCGAAGCGGAGAAGGGTGAACCCGGGCAGAAGTTTCTGGACTGGATGGGCGGTTTTTGTGATCTCGACTGGTCCGTCAACCCACACTGGGCTCCCAACTTTACGAGCTTTCCAGACCATCCGATCAGCAGTGGCGTCAAACCGTTCAAAGTCAATGATGAGTGGTACTACCACATGCGTTTTGTGGATGACATGAAAGGAGTAACACCTATCCTTTCTGATCTCCCACCACTGGAAACACTCAAACGGAAAGATGGTGCCAGGAGCGGCAATCCGGCAGTTCGAAAAGCGGTCGAGTCTGGTGAAAAGCAACACGTCGCATGGGCATATGAACGCCCGGACGGCGGTCGCGGCTTTGGCTTCACAGGCGCTCACAACCACAGCAGTTGGCAGGATGACAACTTTCGCAAAGTCATGCTCAACGCAATCTTATGGACGGCCAATGTGGAAGTTCCAGAGGATGGCTGCCCATCACCGAAGCCCAGTGACGAACAGATCAAAGACAATCTGGATCAATAGATCGCCGCTCTGGCGACTGCTCAGGCATTCCGAGCCGACTTTCTAACGGCTCGCCTGCCAACCCTGATTGAACTGCTTGGTCAAACGCTTGACGATTTGTGGATTCTCCACTGCAATGTTACGTGTTTCGCAGGGATCATGCTGGTGGTCATACAGATCGACAAATACGGGAGCACGGTCAGGGTCTCGATAGTCACGCCACAACACAAGCCGATACCTGTCGGTCCGCATCGTGTAACCCATCA
>JAPOKD010000153.1 GCA_029977825.1 Planctomycetota bacterium
GATTCACTTTGCGGAATCTTTCCTTCGACTGCATCGAACCATTCTTTGTAATTGTCTTGGTCTCTAGCGCGCGGCAGGGTGATTTCCGGCCACTCAAAGCCATCGATCTTGTGGGATGTTTTAAGAACCCAGTTGTTGCGAAGGCGGTTGAAGAAGAGTTTTCCCTCTTCACCCACAATGACACTGCCGTATTTTGAGAAATTCATGCCTTCGAGGACTTCCTCGCTGGGGTGGTTGTATTCGTTTCCGTTCTTGGCCAGTTGCCAATTTTCTCGATCGAATTTTGCGTCGACATAGCCGTCATACCAATAAAACTGGAAACCGTTTTTCGCAGCATACTGACTTGGTCCAAAGTCCCACGTGATGATCGAATTGATCGGCGGAGAAAACTCAGTTGCGCCATTTTGCTCGGCCGTGACCGCTTGCGGTGCGAGCGCCGGGCCATCATCGGGTTGCATAGACCAGTATCCCAGATCCATGATGTGACACGCCATGTCGCCGAGAGCGCCGGTACCGTAATTCCACCATCCACGCCATGCGAACGGTGCGATACGCTGGCTGTAGTCGACCCAGGGAGCGGGGCCAATCCACTGATCCCAGTCAATCCCCGCAGGAACGGGTTCCGCTGCAGGTGGCTTGGCAAATCCCTGTGGCCAGATCGGACGGTTTGTCCAAGCATGAATCTCTTTGACCTTCCCAATGACACCTGCCCGGATCAATTCCACGCAACGTCTCATGTGATCATTGGCGTGCGCCTGGTTTCCCATTTGCGTCTTTACGCCAGTTTGCTTTGCTAACAGATTTAACTGTCTCGCTTCCCATGTGCCATGCGTTAATGGTTTTTGGCAATAGACATGCTTGCCAGCTTGCATCGCTAACGCTGAGGCGTGAAAGTGATGGTGGTCTGGTGTTGATACGGTGACGGCATCGACTTTGTCGCCCATTTCCGCGAACATTTCTCGATAGTCTGTGAAGAACTTTGCATCTGGAAATTGCTCTCGCGTTTGGCCCATCTTGCGAAGGCGACCTTCCAGTTTCGTCAGCTTGGTGGAGTCAATTACGTCAACCAGACCAATGACTTGAAATCCAGCCTTGCTGGCACCATTGATGTCAGCAGTACCCTTTCCACCCGCACCAATCCCAACGACTGTTGGCTTGCCCAGTTTGTTATCGGATAAGGCAGGGAAAAAGTGGAACCCACTCAGAGCACCTATTGCAGCACTGGCGGTTTTGTTGAAGCGTCGACGAGAGATGGAACTTTGAGGATGCTTGTCTTTCATGAGCAGGCTTAGGCGCGGGGTGAGCGGGCAGTGGAAAGCATTCGGCAGAACATGGGTGAATTACCCGTGTTGACAGGATCCTCAGTGTAATCATTTCATGCTCCGGTTGTTGCTGTCATGAGTAAAGAACCTCGATGAAATCGCAGTCGACGCGAGCCTTGAAGCCGGCGATCTGGACTGCAGGTTTTTTGCTGATGCATGGTTAATCTGGGTAGTGGTTGGGTTAGATTCGGTTTTTTTGGGAAAATCGCAATTTTGTTGTCACGTTTTGTCCGCGAAAAGTACTCAACCTATTTAGTGGGGCGTGAGAATCACAGCGTAGTGATGCGTTGGTGTTTTGATGTCCCGCGCGAGTCTTTGATGGCTCATGATTGACTGCCGATGCACAAGAAAGTGGACAGTCAGGTCAACATGCGGGTGTTCATGAGGGCATGCATCATTGGGTTTCTGTTGGTGCTGCTTGAAGGTGACTGGGCATGATGCTGGTCGCCTACGCTACCGATCTAATCTCACTTCCTGAAATATCTGTGATGTTTCTGGTTGTTTGGTTATCGGCGGGAACTAATGTGTGAACGGATTTGTACCTTCATGTATTTCCATACCCTTGTGACGAATTGTGAATTCAAGCAACTCCGGGGCTGGTAGGCTTACCTCTACTGATCACTCGCTGGCACTGCGAGTGAAAGAAGGAGATCAGGATGCTGCGCACGTTCTCTACACGCGTTATGTCCAGAGGGTTTTTGGCTTTGTGGATTCGAACTTGGGTGCAAAACTGCGAATTTCCACGGATGCTGAAGATATTGTTCAGTCTGTATTTCGCAGTATGTTCCGTGGTGTTCAGGCTGGTAATTACGAGGTAGAGCCAGGCTCTACATTGTGGAATCTTCTGGCTGTCATTTCGCTGACTAAGCTTCGACGAAGAGCATTACATCAAAATGCTCAACGACGTGATGTCGAGCGTCTGGTTTCCCTGCAGACGGTCGCTGAGGGGGAAGCGATGGATGTGATGGATGTTTCGACAGATGAATTCCTGAATATCTGTATTCGTGAGATCATGCAGAAATTAAGACCCGCTGATCGTGAAATTCTTCTGTTGCGGATCCAGGGATTTACCGTGAGTGAAATAAGTGAGCAGATGTCACTGAGTGATCGGACGATTGCTCGACGTCTTCGGACCAGTCGTATGCACCTTGCCAGTCTTTTGCTGGACGACGATTCGCATTGATGGGTAGCCGTTTTACCCATGACCGGTATTTGCTACTTGTAAGCAGTGATCGAAGCTTGCGAGAACCACCCGAGTTTGCGGCCGAATCCCTCGTGGATGGGGGAAGGCGAACGGTGGGTTTTGCTTTGAACGCATACCACCGTGGGCTTCAGCGAATGGGTCCACCGGCAGGTATGACGGTTTTCATTAGCTTTTCCCGTTGCCAAATCTGATTATTGGGGCATTAAGCCCGGCTGTGGAGTCACCCGCTTGCCCGCTTCGTAATTTTTTCTGCGACTGATCTCAAATTGTGGCAGGCGGTTTGACGATGGATTATCCTATCAGGCTCATGGCCGACTAGCTCGGTCTTTCATCACTTCCACAAGACGAACACAAGAGTTCAGTTATGTCTGCAAGAGTTGCTGCCCTATTCTCAGGGGCATTGGTTATGGTTTGCTTTTTTGCCGTGACCACGCGTGCTGCTGACGATGATTCAGCTGCAAAGTACAGTACCAAGGATGTCATGAAGAAGGCCTTCAAAGGTCCCTTGCTGAAGAAGGTTGCTGGCGGGGATGCCTCAGAAGCAGAGAAGAAAGAGCTCCATCAGATGTTGGTTGCACTCAGCAAGAACAAGCCGAAAAAAGGAGATGCTGAAAGCTGGAAAAAACTGACGGGTGCTTTGGTGAAGGCCAGCGAAGCAGCTGTGAAAGGCGATGCAAAGGCTGGCAGCATGTTGAAAAAAGCTGCTAACTGCAAGGCTTGTCACAATAGTCACAAGTAATCGCCTTCAGCGAATTCAGTCCTGCATTGTCATGTTCGATCGTTGGACATGCGTCGCCATCAGGGCTGCTGACGAATCTCAGAACACCTGCTGCAAAGCAGGTGTTTGTTTTTACGTGGTATGGGGATTCGCTGGGTGGCCGTTAAGCCGATCGAACATGTTTTTGTGTGAACGAGTCAGGATGCAGTTCCTGGGGTGGCATCTTCCTGTGTCCCATGAAATGACAAGACTCGATCGTGGTCTGCTCGTGATTGCTGATCTTGGCGATCCTGAAGGGACTGTCACCACCGCCTCGGGATATTGGTAACGCGAGATGCGAACACCGTTGGAACGAATTCGACTGGGTGGATTTGTCCTCGCTGCGGTTTTCATACTTGCCATTCTCGGGTATCGCTTCGTAGGTGACTACGACTGGATCGCAGCAGTCTGGATGGTAGTGATCACCATCTCTACGGTGGGTTACGGAGAAACATCCCAGCTGCCGCCTCGCATCCAGGCGTTGACTGTGCTGGTGATTGTGCTTGGAATCTCCGCATCTGTTTACACCTTTGGCGGTTTGTTTCAGTTGGTTGTCGAAGGGGAATTGGAAAATGTGCTGGGGAAGCGTCGAATGAAAAAAGAAATTATGCAACTGCGTGATCATACAATTCTTTGTGGATTCGGCCGCATGGGAAAAAAGCTTGCTGAAGAGTTGCGATTGCAGGGCGTGGAAATCGTTGTCATTGATCAGGACTCTGATGTCATCGATGAAGCCATGCAGGCTGGTCTGTGCTGTGTTTCTGGTGATGCAACGGAGGAAGAAACTCTTTCCGAAGCTGGGCTGAATCATGCAAGCACCTTGGTCAGTACCTTTCCAAATGATGCCGAATGTGTGTTCATTACTCTCACAGCAAGAGATTTGAACAAGAACATACGTATCATTGCCCGGGCGGAGCGTGAAAGTACCGAGAAAAAACTGCTGCAAGCTGGCGCTGACACAATCGTCATGCCGACCGTCGTGGGGGCAAGGCAAATGGGGCGTATGATTACCAGGCCCTCTACGGCGCATCTGATCAAGTTGGTGGATGAAGGCAGTAACCGGGACTTCGATATAGATGAAGTATTGGTGAAAGAGAATAGCCGATTAGTCGGTCTGAGTGTCCATCAGACAGAAGCACATCGGCGATATGGTTTGTTGATTGTCGCCGTGCGTTCAGCATCCGGTGAACTACGATTCAATCCTGACTCGGGAGAAAAGTTTTCAGCCGGGGAGATTGTAATTGTGATGGGGCGACGCGATGATATCGCGAGATTCAGAGGCGAATACTAGAAAAATGTTTTTGCGGAGAGACGGGCATCTAGCAACTGTTTGTGATCAACGCGCGGCTGCAAGGCAACTACCCACTTGGTTTTCTGTTTTGGGGAAGCCCATTGAGTTTCCTGACTGATTCATGGATTTGTAATGAGTGCACAAAAGACAGACGGAGAGGACAGAGTCGAGCCATCATGTGAGCGAGGTGCTGAAGGGACTCGCGTCTGTCCTGTTTGTCGCGGGCAGACATTGATCGAAATACGCGGCAAGCTTCAATGCGAGCGATGCCACACGATCTGTGAGACGTGTTGCGAAGGTGGTCGCGGTTAGACCTCGGTCATGCCGGCATCCGTTAACAGTGGCATACTGTTAACGGAGAGTTGTGACCCACCTTGCAAGATCGGAATCTTGCAGGGCAGCGGGCCGATTGGCGGCGCGCTATTCCGAATCTGGCCTGCAGATAGAATCAGTCCTGCAGGTAGTCGACGAGAGCCAGTTTGGGAAGTGGCAGGCGTAGGATCGGGGCAAACTCGGTAGTGTCCGAGTCCACTTTTTCGAAGGTTTCCCGCAAGACGTCAGCAGACTGTTCAGTCAGTTCGCTGTATCCCTTCATGAACATGTCGTATTCATCCCAGCCATCCTCGCTACATGAGGGGAGTAGCGACGCCAATGCAACACAAGCGGGGCCCTGTTGTTCTGGACCTGCGTCAAGGAGTTCTTCAAATTTTGTATGTTGTGCAATTAGAGCAACGAATTCCTCAGGTAAATTCCACTGTTGGGCGAGCATCGCGGAAGCGTCAGCGTGATCCCAGCCAAAGATTTCTTTCTCTAATCCACTCAAGCGACGACCTTCTTCGGCCCGTCGTTCGACGAGAACCTCATATTGTTCGGGGAGTTCTTTGAGCAAAAGAGGAATCGCCATGTCTTGCAGTAATGCACCAGCGAAGAGGTCTTCAGCATTTTCCAGCTGCAGAGTGCGTCCCAGTTCGCGTGCGAATAGAGCTCGGCGAAGAGAGTCTTGCCAAAGAGCTTTCAAATCGAACGGACCAAACTTGGGATTGGGCATGACGCTGAACACAGCGTTCCACAAAGCGAAGTTAGTCACCGCTCGGGTACCCACAAGAGTCAGCCCTTGCTGAACGCTCATGATTTCCCGACTGAAGCCGAAATAGGAGCTGTTGACGAACTTCAGTACCTGACCCATCAATCCCGGATCGGCCTCGATCGGTTTCGTGAATTCGGCTGGTCCAGAATCCGGATTTTGAGAAAGCTGTAGCAGGGTGATGGCGCTGTGCGGAAGTGCTGGAAGCACCTCCGCGTGAAATACATCTTCGAGTGGAGTTGTGATTGCCGTCATGTTTTGCGTTGCAGAGGATGTCGTGTTATCAAGGCGATTTTGAATCGCGATAGGGTCGCGTCTGCAGACCGGGCTACTGTTAAAAACCTAGCTTGCAGGCCCATTGGATTTAGACCTTTTCCCAACTTAAAGACACCTCCGGCACTCCCTTGGTCCGATTTTGCGGATTGGATTTGCGACCGCGTTGCCTGATGTCACCACCGTCTGCTCGGAAGTGTTGCGAAAATACAACACAGTACCATCCCTGGAATGTTCTTTGTTTTTTCTAAGCTGTTTCGTGTTAGGAACTTGCGTCAGATTTTTTTCAGTTTGTTTGTGGGTTGGACCGCGACGTGCATTTCAACCAAAACATGAACTTTTTCTATCTGTGTCCAGAAGATCGCGACTGGTTGAAAGGCTGGCTGATGAAGCATGCTTTTCTCGTCGTTTTGATCCTTTGCTTTTGGTTGATTCTGAATGCGTGGCCAAAAGCAGAGACGCCAGTTTCACCGGTAGATGATTCGACAGTAGTTCACTCGATTGGTGCAGCACATAGTTCGGGAGAACGTTCCACGATTGGGAAGCAGGATCGCGTGTTGGCTCAGGGTGAAGATGGTCCACAAGCCAGAAGGCTGGTTCAGCTGCCATCGAATTCGGTCAACGTTGTCGAGCGTGATCGAGCGATGTCATTCCGCACTTTAGAAAGGTCAGACACCGGTTACGTTGCCGGTGCTGTGCAACCGACAGGCTGGAGACGAACTCGAAATGGGTGGGAAAACGCCGCGACATGGCGTACTTCGTTGGCTTCGTTGGGAGACATTGTGCGTCAACAGCAGGAGCGGGAACCGGATTGGTTTCAGCATCTTCTGGCTCGCGTGCGCAGCGTGCCGCCTTGGGGAGTTGCGCTGCTTCAACTCATCGCGGTCGCCGGAGTTCTGCTCTTCGAAAAGAGGGCTGCACGTCAACGGCCGCGGCAGGCACTTGCACAGCGTGCCTGAGTCGAGTTGCCAAGTCTTTCCAGAAACTCAGCGACGGGCAGTTTTGGGGACACCGTCGACGAGCTTTTCGTTGAACCGGGCTCGGTATTCCATCAGGCTGTTAGCTCCCTGGAAACCAACAATCGTTTCGTCCCAGTCGAGCTGTTTGCTCAGCATGTACCCATTGTCCAAGTCAAAACGGATCTCACCGTTGCTCATTTGTTGCACAACTTGGGCCCGGATTGATTCTTCATTCAAGGGGGTCAAGGGTTGGCTGCGCACTGACAGTGTCGCAACACCTGTCTTGACTTTTTCAAGGGTGTAAAGCTCTCGAATCTTGATGACCTTGATCTCGCCATTATCGGTTCTTGCTTTGACGTCACGAGGAATTGACCATGATTCACCGACCGCAATGGGTTTTTCAGGGAAAGCCACTGCAAGCGTTCCCATGCCCAGCGAAGCCTTGCTGCCGATATTGTTTTCACGACGCGTTTCCTTGCCCTGTGCTGAGATCGTGATCGTTGAAATCGTTTCACCAATTTGATCTGATACACGCTTGAAGAGTGCTGGAGGTTTCTCTCCGGTTTTGCTGTCCCAGCGAATCTCTTCAGAGTCTCCCTGTTGTTGTGTCATTTCAACTGCGTCGACGACATGATCAAATGTCATTTCTGCATCGTTGGTTTTTTTGACGGCCCAGTGTCTCTTGCTGATCGTGTGTACTTGAGAGATCTCTTCAGCACCCCGGATTCTGGTTTTCGTTTTAGCGACGTGAATCACCTCGTAATGCAAATCTTCGCCTACGTTCAATGAGTACCGTAGTAAATACTTGGGTGAAGCCTCGTCAATTTTTGGATCTTCACCGTTTGCAGGCAATCCAAGGGCGGGCAGGCAAATGGTCAAGATTGCAGCACTGACAATAAGACGATTCACGATTGCGGTCTCCGTACGCGGCAAGCGAAGGTGTGTTTCACGGGCCTGAAACTTGGCAGATCACGTCTTTGAGGGCAAGAGAGAATGTGCCAGAACGGCTTCTCGGAGTTTCTGCTACTGAGGTGAGCGTTTCATCGGAACCGAACCACCCCACCCCAGCTTGTCTCGCAAGGCTCGGTAATCGTCATGACCACTTACTGCTAGCATTTGAAACGTCTGCTCGGCACGCTCGATTCTCACACGGTCACCTAGAAGCAAGCGGCTTAGAATGCGTCCATCCACTACAAAGCTGGTTGATTCGTTGGGCTCTGTGACTGTCAGTTCCAGCACTGTGTCAGCGGAGTCCACCAATGGGCGATACGTAAGGGTGTGAGGGCTGATTGGGGAAATGACAATTGCTTGCAGTTGCCTTCTGAGAATGGGACCACCGGCAGATAAATTGTGTGCGGTTGAGCCGATTGGAGTCGCCACGATCAGACCGTCGCAACGATATCGTGTTGCGAGGGCTCCGTCAGCATAAAGATCAATGTCCAGAATCCGATAAGGGGGGCCCCCGAGGACAGCAGCCTCATTGAGCGCAAGTTGCTGTGCAATAACTCGCCCTCCTCTGATCAGCGAAGTTTGCAGCATGAGGTGATCGACGACTTGAAAGCCACCGCGGGAAACCTCTGGCCAGACGTTAAGAAAATCATCGGGTGATAAGGCGGCAAGAAAACCCAGGCGACCACAATTGACGCCTAGCACAGCCGACTGCTGAGAACCCATTTGACGCGCTGTTTGCAGAATGGAGCCATCGCCACCCAATACGATCACAAGGTCGGGCTTCTCCTTCGAAAAGTCGTACTTGAATTCCAGGTCTTCCGCGATGATCTCTGCATGTTCGGCGATCGCTGGCCGTAAGCGTTCCAAAGCAGCACGCACGGTTTCACGTTCGGGAACACCCAGAATTACCACACTTGGTTTTTTTGAATGATCGTTGATCCAAGTGTGGGCCGGTTCTGCGGACATGTGTTCTGGTTTCCGATCAACGACGGGTTGTGCTTGGTTGGAGCGATAAGGCTAGCTTTCCAGTGTTCGACAACCGGTCCTGTTCTTAAGCATCGAGCTGTGAACCACTTTTCGTTCGCTCAGTTCCACCGTTCGTCATGAGCTTATTATGCAGTGCGGAGACCGCGCTGCGCCACGCGGGCATGGCTGTTGGCACCCTCCACTCGACTGGATTAGTTGCTCGGACGCAAGCTCAGGCTGGCCATTTCGCGACATGTTTGCTCGATTTTGGGGACACTTAGCCCATGTTGGTCAAACAATTCGTTGCGATCGCCGTGTTCGATGAACTCGTCTGGCAATGCGAGTACGCGGATTGAACGTGTGTCAAGATTCATGGTCACAGCGGTTTCGATGAAAGCAGACCCGAAACCTCCCATCCTTGCACCTTCTTCGAGGGTCACCACGAACTTGCCATCGGCGAGTGAACTTTGCACCATTTCGAGATCCATGGGCTTCACAAATCGTGCGTTGATAACCGCGACCTCCAGCTCATCTTTCAGTGCATCGGCAGCCGCCAGTGCCTGCTCAAGCATGGCGCCGAAAGCGATGATGGTTCCATCGCTTCCCTCTGAAAGCGTTTCGCTTTTTCCAATTTCGATTTGAGCTGGGGTATGTTCAAGTTGCAGGGCTGAAGCTTTCGGATAGCGTATACTGCAGGGTTGGTCATGTGCCAACGCAGCATCCAACATCAGGTCAACTTCGTTTGCGTATCCCGGTGCCATACAAACCATGTTGGGAAAGAGTCGCATGTAGCCGATGTCAAAAAGGCCATGGTGGGTCGGGCCGTCAGGGCCGGTGAGACCA
>JAPOKD010000973.1 GCA_029977825.1 Planctomycetota bacterium
CTTGCCAGAAGACTTCAGGGTGGCCAGCCATCAACTGGTCACGGCAGAAATCGACGGTTGCTTGCAGAGTCGCGTCCTCAGGGAAGGCCGGCATGGGCGTAACCGCGGGAGCAACTGGAACTTTGAAGTTTGGGTTTGGGTTTGAAGCGGCGGCAGGCGCATTTGGCATGCCGGCCGGCGGTGGTGTTGGGGCACCAGTACCGGCACCCTTGGATGCCTCGTAAAGCGCTTTGGCTCGTGCATGGCTTGCCGCACTCAAGCGGTTGATGGGGACTTCGATAGTTGTCCCGTCGGCCTTGGTGAGAACGACATTCTTTCCATTGACACCTGAAAAATCAGCTTCAATTTGAAACTTGCCGGTATTGTCGGTCCAGGTTTCGGCCTCGGCTGAGCTGATTGCGGTTAAGGCTGCCACACAGAGTGTAAGAAGGGGGAGCATCAAACGGTTCATCGAATAATTCCAGGAGTGAGTTTGCTTAGATCGCCGCCGTGTAGGCGTCAGTGTGTTGAATGTTAAGGCGCGATTTTTCTGGAAAAACGCAGAAAGATAACGCAACTGGTCGGTAACGCGACACCAGAAACAAGCCACAGATAACATCAGCATTAACGAGTTATCTGTAACAAACCAAACGACAGCGTAAATTAGCGACGCGTGGAATACCATTGCCTGAGGCCGGTTCCTCGTAAAAACTGTGAGTTCGTCACTCTCATGTTGGGAATCTGGTGCTTTGGCTTCGGAAATAACGGTTTTCTGGTCCAGTTCTCTGCCGCGATACGAACTTGGGATGGTTTTTTGAGGCTGCTCAAGCCGGGGGCAAACGCTGGGTCCAGGGATGTTCGATACCGAAAGATCTTGGGATCATGCAATTGAAGTAGCAAGGCAGTCTCTGAGTCTTTGAACAAGGGTTTTGTGTTTCGGCGATGATACAGACATGGTAGTTTGGATACCTGCAAGGCAACACGCGCTACCGACACCAGGCGAATGAGGTTTTGAAATGCGTTTGATTCTTGGGTTAAGCACACTATTGCTGGTGGGCTTCATCGTCGATTCTGGATGCCTGCACGGTGAGGATTCGGATCTTTGGGCGCGAAGCGATGGGGAGGTCGTTGAGATTTCCGAGGACGGAGTGCCTGTGCTCACTTACCAGCTACAGGAAAAGTCATTGGACGGAGCCTGGTCACGTGCCGGCTATGTCCACCCCCTGTATGATCTGGCTGGCAACGTTTTCACTGAGGATTTTCCAGAAGATCATCGACACCACCGCGGGGTATTTTGGGCGTGGCACCAATTTTCTGTCGGCGAATTGACGCTGGGTGACCCGTGGCTGTGCAAAGATTTTGTTCGGCAGTGTGTGCAATCGACAACTGGGGCGCAGCAGTGCGGCGATGAAGAATGCATTGGGATCGATCTGGTTACGCTATGGAAGTCGCCGCTGTTGAAAGATCTCAATGCTGAGATGTTACCTTTGGTGAAGGAAGAGACCAGGATTCTTGTTCATCGAAAGACAGGACAACGGCGTTTTGTCGACTTCGATATCTCACTGACTGCCATGTTGTCAAATGTTCGTATAGGTGGCAGTGACGATGTAAAAGGTTATGGAGGTTTTTCTCCACGCATCGAATTGAACTCAAAGCAGGTGTTCCGCTTTGGCAGCGGTGAAGTTGAACCCAAAAAAACTGCACTTCAGGGCGGGCCATGGGTCGACATCAGTGATGAAAAACGGGGCTTGGCTGTCATGTCGCATCCAGAAAATCCAGTGGCGAAGTTGAGTGCCGACTCCGGGTCCGGTCAAAAGACGGACGACGCGGTTGAAGCGGCGGGGCTGCCGGCGACCTGGTGGATTCTGAGACGTAAACGTAGCATGCAGAACGTTGTCTATCCGGGGCGAGACCCCGTGCCGTTGTCAACGAAAACCCCGACACGTTTGAGGTATCGGCTGGTGATTCACGATGGAAAACTGTCCCCAGCAAGCCTGCAGGAAATTTACGCAAGCTATGCCACCGCTGATTGATTTACCGTAGCGGGTTTTTAGGCAGGTTGGCCCGGATTTCTAATCCGCAGCCAGGTTCTACCATTGGGTGTGTGGCGAGGTGACAAACATTGGCGCCAGCTTTCAGGAGTGTGAAAGTACCTGCACGTTGTGACGATTATGATGATGC
>JAPOKD010000252.1 GCA_029977825.1 Planctomycetota bacterium
GCCATCTGGCAAACGGTCCGTGAGGCAGGTAGACCGTATTCAATGCAAAAAGCCCAACTGCGATCTGCATTGGAATGATCCATGCGAATAAGCTCAGCCCAGGTTTTAGCACCAGAGCAATCGCTATGGTAAACAGCAGAAAAACACCTTGGGCTTGCTCTCGCCTTGTCGCTGCAACCAACGACCGGTAGCAAGCAAAGTTCGCAACTAGCAGTCGCAGCGGAAGCGTCAAGGCAGAGCGATACACAAATGCTTCGGTATCATGGGAATGGTCAGCCGCTCTGTGGTGCTGCATGTGGGATCGTCGTATCACAGGGAAAGTCATTCCCAGAAGAACGCTTCCGATCCAGCCCACGCAACGGTTCACTTGGGGCACTGAATGCGCGGAGAAGTGGACAGCATCGTGAACGCACATTGCAACGAAATAATAGGCGGGGATCAGAATGGCCCACGCGCAGGCAGTAGAAATTGAACCGTTTACGACTGCCGTCGTGGCGGTAGTCAAGATAAGCAACGTCGCACCGAACAGGTAAAAGGTAAGACCTTTCGATGCTTCGATCCTCCCCATTTGTTTTCTAAGCAATTTCTGTTCTTCAAATGGTTGCATGAAGTTTTTTCCTGATGCACGTAGTAAAACTGCCTTTGCGAGTACCGCGAATAGCTGAATTCGCATGGAGAACTACTAACACCTGCGGAAACCGCTTCAGAAACCCTTTATTTTCTACCCAAGAAAAACTAGATTTATTTTGGTAACGACATCGCAGCCTGAAAATGCAAGGAGGTCAGCTCGTGGCAGCCCACCCTGATGAAGGTCTTACCGCCCTGCTGCAACGAGCAGGGCGCGGAGAAAAAGAGGCTCAGGAGAGAGCAGTTGCGCTGATATATCAGGAGATTCGGCGATTGGCTGAACACATGATGCGTGAAGAGCGTCAGCTGACGTTGCAGCCAACAGCGTTGGCGAATGAAGCGTTTCTTCGCCTCGCTGGTACGCCTGCGCTCGAAAACCCTCCCGATCGCGCCTATTTTTTTGCATCGGCGTCCAAGGCGATGAGGCGCATTTTAGTGGATGAATATCGTCGTCGTAATGCTCAGAAACGCGGTGGGGAGTTCGCCAGACACGGATTGAGTGAATTATTCGACCGCTTCGAACGCCAGTCGATCAACGTCGTTGATCTTGATCAGGCGCTCAATGAGCTAGAAACGCTTAGCCCTCGTCAGGCAAAGGTAGTTCACCTCCGCTGGTTCATGGAATTTACAGTTCAGCAGGTTGCCGAGGCCTTAGGCCTCTCGATCTCGACGGTCGAAGCAGATTGGAGAGCTGCCCGGGCTTTCTTGAGGTGCCAACTGGAGCACGGATGATCTTCTTGTGCCGTTTTTGTCCAGACAGTGAGCCCTGAGTAACATCCTAACGCTGACCGGGTTGGAAATTCATTTGGCAGTCGTGATTCGAACTTCGTGGTGCACCACCAAACTTGCAGCGCTACCGGCTGCACAGAATATGAGTGGAGATACAGCCGGAGCCCAGTTCATCAAAAGTGCTAGAGGAAAAAACATTCCACCAAGCAGTAACCAGCGGCCCGAATGAAGTCCGGCGTGTGCAAACATGGCCACCCCTACAATCAGCGAAAGAGGTGGATATATACCAAGAAAGTCAGTGATGGGTGCGTCCAGGCGGCACGGCCCGTGTATCAAAAACAGGAACACGATTGCAAGATTGACCCCTGCGAGGATCCAGCCGCTCTGGCGTTCCATCGAAGTGAGTTGCCAGTATTGTCGCCAGTGACACCGGAAGCTCATCACCAAAGCACTGGCTAACCAAAGCACCAGCGTGGCCCATAAGGCTGCCACGGACTGTTCCGACCATACAACCAAAAAGATCAGGGGGTGAAGAAACATGCTGGTTAACAACACCCATGCCGTCGCAACGCCGCTGAGCAACACAGTGTGCGTCTTCCGAAAAGAGAGAACCTTCGACAACGTGTTCCAATAAGATTTCTGATCCAAAGACAGTGGGTCTCCTTTCAAGTAACATTCCAAATCATACGCAAGGTCTGTTGCGGAAAGATATCTGTCCTGCACATCTTTGGCGAGACACTTCATGCAAATGTCACTCAGAGCAGTGTCGACGCGGTTGTCAACAACCACCGGTGCTTGTGGCAGCTGATTCTTGACGGTGTCGCAAAATTTACTGAGCAACTGAAATTCGAACACCGCCTGGCCAGCCAGGCATTCGTAGAACGTCGCCCCAAGTCCGTAAATATCGGCAGCAGGCCCAACATCGCGAGCATTTTCCAATTGCTCGGGTGCCATATACACCATCGTACCCATCACCTGTCCAGTTCCGGTATCCACCTCTTCGGATGCCAGTGATTTTGCAATCCCAAAATCCGTCAACATTGGCTCTCGGTCAGCAGTAAACAGGATGTTCGCTGGTTTAATGTCGCGATGAATGATCCCCTGTTGATGAGCGTACTCAACGGCTCTGGCAAGCTTCAAAAAATATTGTGCCAGCAGTCGTTGATTTTGCCGTCCAGTTGCGAGCAAGTCCTTGAGGGTCCCGCCTTCAAGCAATGCCATCGTGTAGTATTCAAACCCTTCGCCTTGTCCTGATGCGTGAATTGGAACAATGTTTTGATGTTTCATTTTCGCTGCAGCAATTCGTTCACGTCGAAATCGACGAACGACTTCGCCAGGAACAAAAGCTCCGACGCGAATGAGTTTGATGGCGATCTCACGCTGACTGTGCAAATCCTTCGCACGATAAACAACTCCCATTCCTCCCTGCCCGATGTTCTCCTCAAGCAGATATTCATCAATCTGGGTTCCAACAAAAACATCTTGGCGTGTGTTTTTGAAGGCTAACGAGTTGTCATCAACGGTTTCTCCGAGCGGTGGTAGTGGTTCAAAAAAACCGCTTTGATTTGCAGCGACATCAGCCTCCAGCATCCGCTCCAGCTGATTCGCGACGGATTGATCTTCCGCTTGCACCCTTGTCAGGAATTGCTGTAGCTCATCTCCACTCAGTTCAACTGCTTGTGTGAACCTCAAAGACGCCAACTCATAAGTTTCACGGTCCATTAGTACATCCTCGTCTTTGGAAATTTAACACAGTGGCATCATACCACGGCATCGCCAAAGCGTTCCCTGCCGTGAAGGCCTTAGCATTCCTAAAGCGCTTTTAACACGTCAACAGTTGCAGGCGATCGCAACAGCACACCCAGGCCATTTGTGTCGGAAACTCCCGAAACTCGCATGACTGCGATCGAAAGAGTTTTCCAGTGTTGATTTGTTGTTGACAGAACTGTGTAAAAGAACATGACTTGAGCAACGATTTAACCGATCCGTAGTCGCAGTGCGAATGTATCGTGTAAGGTTTCCTGGTGTGTTATTATCTGAAAGACAGAAGCTGGACATCAGGTTCCCGGGCTTGGATATAATGTCTGCTACGGAGTTCGTTCGCGTTCACAACGTCAGTTTGTAGAGCACCTCAACAAAAAGACGGAAACGCCAGTGTAACCTTGCTTATTTCGTCGTCCACCGAACAAGAACGAGTGCTCGCTATCTGTAAAGAGACTTTCGATGGTGCACAAAAATCAGGCTAGGGAAATGGTGCGAATACAATTGGTTGCCAGCTTCTTGCTGATCTGTTCCGCAACCTGTTGTTTTGTTTCACGGCTGAATGCAGCGGGGCCCTACCGCATCGCTACATTTTCCGCTGACGTGACAATACCGGTGGGGCATCGTTGCATGGGCGTTTTGCCCACAAAGTCCAAGGTGATCTCAGACCCTCTGTTTGCTCACGGCTTTGTTTTACTTGGTGATCAGGAGCCGCTTGTTCTATGTGCTGTAGATTGGTGTGAGATCCGGAACGCGGCTTATGATCAATGGCGGGAAACGCTGGCACGGGCTGCTGGCACTTCGCGCGAACGAGTCCTGGTTTCATCCCTGCACCAGCATGACGCACCGGTGATTGATCAAACGGCGGGTAAGCTGCTGGCGCAGGTTGGATTGGCTGGTGAACTGTATGATGAAGGTTTTTATGACAGAACGCTAAGTGTGCTCGCGACAGCCGTAAGTGAGTGTCTTGCGAAGGCTCAACCCATCACTCATGTGGGAACAGGGCAGGCAAAGGTGAAGAACATTGCTTCCAATCGGCGTGTTGTCGATGCGGAAGGCCGTGTCAGCTATGCCAGAGGCAGTCGAAGCGGTGGCAATCCCTTTTATCGAGACGCGCCGGAAGGCCGGATTGACCCTTATCTGAAGACCCTATCATTCTGGAATAACGAGAAACCTGTTCTTGCTGTGCACGCCTATGCCACCCATCCGATGAGCCGATATGGCAAAGGCCAGGTAAGCTCGGATTTTGTTGGACTGGCACGCCAACGCCGACAATTGGACGAGCCGAACATAAAACAGATTTACTTGAGTGGATGCAGTGGAGATGTCACTGCCGGGAAATTCAATGATGGGTCAGATTCGCATCGCAAGGGCCTGATTGATCGCCTTTACACAGCGATGGTAAAAGCCTGGGAGACCACGGAACGAATTCCTTTGGAGAACGTTGAATTTCGAAATACGAAACTGCAGCTCCGTTTCCACCCTGGCCCCCATTTAGCCAAGCAGAAACTGCGGGCGACACTCAATGATCAGAAGCAAGCGGTAGAGAAACGCATACTCGCGGCGATGGGGTTGGCAAGTCGCCTCCGCGTTGAGTCTGGGCAGGGAATCGATCTACCGTGCATCGATTTCGGCAATGCCCAATTACTGCTCTTTCCCGGGGAAACATTCGTTGCGTATCAATTGTTTGCACAGAAACTCCGGGCGGATTCTTTTGTCATGTCAGCTGGTTATGGAGAGTGCTGGCCGGGATACATACCGACCGACGATACGTTCGATGAAAAATTCGAAGATAATTGGCTTTGGGTCGCGCCCGGCAGTGAGCAGAGAATCCATACCGCGTTGTATGAGCTCCTGAACGAACCGTGATTGACTCATTGCCGGTCCAGGCTTCGGGTAGTGGCTTACGATTTCTGCATGTGAAAATAGGGATTAGGCAGACAGGTCGTAATTCGAATTTTCCCGACCGGGTCTTTGCTTCTGCTCTACGCCCATGTAACGCAGGCAGTCGCTCTGCGTTCGAATTGAACAAGGGGCATGTCTGGTGACCTGCAGACCGAACACTTGAGACCAGTCGATATACAACTTTAAGTTCTGGGAAATACTGCCGGCTGAACAGGTACTCTAAACTCGATCTTTGAAATAGTGAGAGAAAGTTTACAGCTCGGTGGAAAATACAGGGAGGAGGCAGCCACGTAGATGCGTCCCTGGGATGAAGCTGTTGAGTCGTCCTCCGGCTCAGTGCTGTGCGACTTTTCAAAGCCGGTATCCGCTCACCACAAATCGGGTTGCTGGAATCCCATGCAACTCTTCGGGGGGCAACGTGGGCTTCCGCCGCACTTGACGCATCCAGAAGTCGCCATGCGCAATCCGCAAATGATGAAACCAGGAAGCTAAATTGGAAGCTTGACTGAACATGATAATGAGGTGGAAGAACTACTATCGAGAGGTGACTCATGTTTGGATTTGGCAATCGCGAAGAAAAGTTGCAAGAGAAGTACTCGAGTTTGATGCAAGAAGCCTATGAGCTTTCGACCGTTAATCGCAAAAAGAGTGACCTCAAGCGAGCTGAAGCGGAGGAGGTTGGTAGACAGTTGGAAGAACTAAAGGCTGCAAGGTAGGAGAGCGTGTTTGGTTTCTTGATAAAAAATCGATTGTTACCTCGTAGTGGGAGAATTTGATGTCTTACGCTCGGTCGCGTCTTTTGCTCGGCATCTGCGGGGTTGGATTTTTTGTATTGGCGAGCATTGCCGCGATATTGAGTGGTAGCCCCGCGTGCTGGCTGCCAAGGGAGGTAACGTGGAGCCCCTCTGACGTTGGCTCACTGTTAGCCGTCTACTTATGTTTTGCCGCCCTGATGACGCCTTTTGATCTGATCGGCGGTTATGTGTTACCCAAACGGGCCGGCACCACTCAGCACAGCACAATCTCGTTTCTGGTTGGTTGGTTACGCGGGGTGTGCGTTCATGCCGCCTTCTTCTTGACCGCGAGTCTTCTGTTACTGGCACTTGGCCGCTTGTATGGTGCTTTTGGTGCCTCCGTTGGTGTGTTACTTCTGGGATCTGCTCTGATTACGTGGCAGTTAGAGCTGGGCCGTTTGACTGGAGCCCTGGGACTTATCACGGAACTGAGCACAGCGGATCAGGATCGCATCACTGCTGCGATGCGACAGACTTCAGCATGGGGATGGAGACCGCGCCCGCTAATCTTGCTGACGCATCAGGATCCCGGGTTCACTGGTGGCGTGGTTGGTCTGCCCGGGCGTGAAAAAATTGCCTTGCCGGCCGGCATGCTGAACCGTTTATCATCCGACGAAGTCGCTGCCACCATCGCTAGAAGATTAGAAGCGATCGATGACGGCAGTCGTAACCGCGGGATCATCGTTGCGTTGATTTGGGTTCTTCTGGGGTTCAATTTGTCGATGGCGTTGCCGCATGCGGGAGCTTCCAGTGTGTCCGAGTTAATGACAACGTGTCTCGGGTTCACGCTGTGGACATTTCTAGGCTTGCTGATCTTGCCAACTCTGAGTCGCCAGGCCTCATTCGCGATTGACAACAAGGTTATCCAGCGTGGGATTTCTCAGGAGTCTTTGCACCGCTGCGTGAGCAAGTTCGATCGTTTTCAGGACGATGAGCCGGAACGCCCGCGGATGATCGAAACAATCTTCCACCCCGTGCCGAGCGCTTCCAGACGAAGCGGTGACACAAAGATCGGCCCCCCAATCGCTTGGCATGTAGCACGCATGACGCTATTTCTTTCGTGGGCATGCATGGGAACTCTGGTGCGTGCTGTGCACTGCAATGTGGGCCGCCCAGAGCTATGGGTCATGTATCCCACAGACTAGGCCTCCCCCGGGCTGGTCGTTATTGGCATGGCTCGATCGGAGCAAAACGTATCGACGCAACACCTTGGTCATTCGTTCAGAGGGTGGTCGGAGTTTCCTCTGCCGCATTCCGCGGGTCGGCCTTTTTCTGTTTTGGGTTGTCTGCGAAGAACGTGAAGATCCCGTCGAAATGTTGCCATGCCAGAAAGACGTGTCCACCATTCTTTACTTCGATGTACTCATGCTTCATCCCGATTTGTTCCATCTTTTCGACCCACCGGCGGGTCTGCCGTACGGACACCAATCGATCTTTGTCTCCTTGTACGACGTATGCCGGGATATCCTTGGCGGTCTGTAAGCGATCCGTGTTTCCGTAGGCCGCCGGGGCTACGACGGCCATCGCTGCCCATAGATCCGGGTAGGTCATTGCCAGATGCATTGAGCCTCCCCCTCCCATGGAGTGTCCAAACAGGTAAATTCTGTTTGGATCAATCTGAAAGTCTTCTTGAGTCAACTCAAGGACATTCATCACATCCTTTTCGCCCAACTCGCCGAGGTTTGGGGGATCACCTCTCCTTCCCCCGCCTTTTCCCCGGCTTCCGTACCAACCGCGGGCGTTGTATCCCATGGGCGCGCCGAGAATGTACCCCTCATCATCAGCGTGCTTCGTTAGACCAGGGTA
>JAPOKD010000982.1 GCA_029977825.1 Planctomycetota bacterium
CAGTCGTAACGACCGACGCACTTCTGGCCGCGCAACAGACAGTGCGCGAGGCCAAATTTGATGACACTCTGGTGGATTACCTGTTAAACATCGTTGAAGCAACAAGGCAGCACGACGGCTTTCAGGTTGGTGTCAGTACTCGCGGTGCGCTCAGTTTTTACCGCGGCTGTCAGGCAAGGGCGATCACCGAAGGTCGTGACTATGTCACGCCTGATGATGTGAAAGTACTTTCGATTCCCTGTCTTGCCCACCGCGTTTTACCACGCGGAATTTTCCAGGGTGCCAACCGCAGTGAAGTCGAGGCAGAATTATCGGATGTCATCCAACAAATCCCCGTTCCCATCTAACCAGAAGCGGCGACGTTTTTTCATCGTCTACACAATTCCCAATCACGCCACATCCGCCTGAACACCTAAGGAGAAGTGTTTGCCCGCGACACCACAGAGCGACACGAAACGGAAACACCGCCTCACCAAACTGGGGTTTCACTTCCTGTTCGTTGGTGCCTTCGCGATGTTCGGGGGTGCATGGCGAACATCGAATCTGCTGTTGATACTCGCTGCGTTGATTTTCGGTGCGCTCCTGATGCAATGGCGTTGGTCCCGCAAGTCAGCAGAGTGCGTGAGCATCCGTCGCCGCTTTCCACGTGAAGCATTTGCAGGCAAGCCATTTCGCGTTCGTTATCGGTTCACGAATGTCAGCCGTCTGATCGCCATCTGGACCTTGCGTGTTGAAGACGAGATTGAATCAGTGTCCGGAAACGCAAAAAGTGTTGCCATCAGCGGCGTGGGGAGGCTGAATCCCGAGCAAACGCTGGTCAGTCACTGTGACTGCCTGTTCACCAAGCGTGGCCGGTATCGGTTTGGGCCCATCGCGTTAATGACGACGTTTCCGTTTTCGCTGTTCAGTTCACGTCAATACAGCAACAACACCAATGAACTGCATGTCTTTCCCGCTCTGCTGAAACTGCGTAACCGTTGGCAGACGGGGCTAGCCAGCCGCAGTGGTGGCGAGTCAACCACGGCAAGACAGAGTGGTTCAGTGGAAGGTGATTTCTTCGGGCTGCGGGAGTGGCAGACTGGGGACAGTCGCAAGTGGATTCACTGGCGTACCACGGCTCGACTGGGTGAACCCGCAGTCCGTCAATTTGAACAGCAAAGACGCTTCGACACATGCATTCTGGTTGACGCTTTTTGCGCTGATCCCGATTCGGATGAAGCCGTTGAATTGGCAATCAGCCTGTCTGCCACATTCTTGACTCATCTCTCATCGTCACCTTCCAATCGGATGGTACTTGCCTGCGCAGGAACCGAAACAAGCGGTGTGATCGGCGGCGGCTCCATCGCTGGAAAGCGGCGCATGTTGGAATTACTGTCGGAATTGGACCACGCGCCGCAACCTGACTTGCAGAAAGCGATTGAAGACACAACACAAATCGTCGGGCGTGGCCAGGACCTATTGGTCATCAGCCCTCGCTCGATGGAGGACGCTTGCACGGAAAACGAAGCGTTGTCGAGTTGCTTCACTCCATGGATGCGTACCGGCAGCTTCCGCTGGATCAATGTGAGTGGCCGAGAACTCGACCGTTGGGTCGTTTCCTCGCGGCAGGAATCTCCCAACCCGTCGCAACAGGCAGCACAAAAACAACCGGAATCGGAACAAAATCCACCAGAAGTTGAAAAGGCGTTGGAGGAGACCGAGGCAGCATCCCCTGTGGGAGATCCCCGTGCTGCGTCAGAGTCTCATGCCCCACCACAGGATCTGACGGAGCAACGTGATTCATGAGCGATGCTGGATCAGAATTTGAGATGGCGCCCGAAAACGTCAATCATAAAATTTACGAACGACTGAAGCTTTACTTTGCACTTTTGACCGGCCTGGGCGGGTTAGTGCTGGTTTTATCCAGTGAGAACCAGACCACTCCGGTTTTTGCAATTTTCTTTGCTATCTTTGGATACATATTTGTCGACTGGCTGCGATTATTTTCACTGCCACCGATCATTGCTTACGCTGCCATGGCGGTAACAGCGGTGTACTGCACCAGCGATATTCTGCTTCCTCTTAAGAC